>JAUHYR010000128.1 GCA_030426475.1 Bacteroidia bacterium | reverse complement strand
CCGGAAGCCAAGTTGGCCCGACAAACTTTTTTGTTTTAATTAAATCCTGTGATTTAAAAGCTTTGGTATATTTTCTTGCAAACTTCCCTCCGCTCGGTTTCTTAACTACAGTGATATAATCGCCCTTACTTCCGTAAAACAACTTCAATAAACCCAAAGGATAATCTTGAGATTTTTTTGCATCATCAAAATAGCCAATCATTTCTAAACAAACCATTCCTATTACATCAATATTGTTATCCACCAGATATTTTGAATGAACATTACTTCCCATAAAATCTGTCCTAAAATAAGGTGGTTCTTCTAGCGTATAAGCGACTAAGTCAATTCGTATATCTAAATCACTTCCATCTAATAAGCGAGCGAGCTCTAAAAGCCCAACTACTCCGCTTGCATTATCATCAGCTCCTTCTTGAAAACCACAAACATCATAATGCGCACCGACAACTATTCTAGGAGCGTCTAAGTTCCCATAAGAAGCAATTACATTTTTATAGGTTTTCCCTTTTACTTCATATTCCTGAAAAGAAGTTTCTTTAGCATGATGAATTTTAAATTCACACATAATGTAATCCGCCATTCCATTAAGCAGTTTTATGTTACTATGATTTCTTGAGGTTTCTGTCTTAGTTATATTGGTTAAATGATTTTTAACCCTTACCGTATCAGTTTGAGAGAAAATACTGCCAGCAAACAACAATAAAAAGAAAGTGGCTAGTTGTTTCATATAGCAACTATGAAACTTTAGATATAATAAATTGATACAACTCTTCTATGTTTTCTTCAAGCGTTCTGCCCAATGTGGGCAAATCTAAATCAGGGTTTTCAGGAATATCGTAAGGAGAGTCAATTCCTGTAAAGTTCTTAATTTCTCCGGCCCTGGCTTTTTTATATAAGCCCTTTACATCTCTTTTCTCACACTCTTCTAGGCTAGTATTAATATAAATTTCATAAAAATCGTCCGCTCCAATAATTTCTTTAGCCATTTGCCTCATCGCCTTTTCAGGACTCACAAAACAGTTAATTGTAATCACTCCGCAATTCAAAAACAACTTACTTACTTCTGCAATCCTTCTGATGTTTTCTTTTCTGTCATCCAATGAAAACCCAAGGTTATTATTGATACCATGTCGAACGTTATCTCCATCTAGCAACTGAGTCAACAAGCCTTTCTCATAAAGCTTTTTTTCAACCCCCTTTGCAATGGTTGTTTTACCCGAGCCTGACAAGCCTGTTAACCAAAACACTTTTGCTTTTTGATTGAGTAATTTTTCTTTGTCGGCTCTTGATAAAAGTTCATCAAACACCGTAAAAATATTTCCTTTTTCTTCTTTCATTACTACAAAGTTAGTCGTATTTATTATTTTAAAAACTGCCCCAACTTCTCCTCCACTTTATCCGCCAAAAAACCGGATAATTTGACGTATGATTCTTTCGTCCAACCAGCTACGTGAGGAGACAACACTACATTTTCACATTTACTCAAATAAATAAAATCCTCAGGCAGATTTTCTTTATCAATTTTTTCAAATGAAGATGTTTCATACTCCAACACATCCAAACAAGCACCCAAGACCTTTCTGGACTTCATTGCATCAACTAAGTCTTTTGTGTTTAAGTTCTTTCCCCTTGAAGTATTAATCACATAAATATTTTTCGAAAACCTATTGATAAAATCTTCATTAATGTAATAAGTAGTTTCTTCTGTCAATGGGAGATGTATGCTAACTATGTCGGCTTTGCCGTAAATCTCTTCCAAACTGGATTCTTTCGCAAATTCATTGCCATAGTTGCTTTTATATTTATCATAAGCAAATACATCTACTCCAAAACCTGAAAGCCTTTTAGCAAAAGCACTTCCCATTACCCCATAACCGATAATACCAACTGTTTTACCCATTAACTCAATACCTCTATTTTTCTCTCTATTCCAAATTCCTTGTCGCACCTCTTTATCAGAACGAATAATATTATTAAACAAGCATAACAACATAGCAATAGCATGTTCGCCAACAGCATCCCTATTTCCTTCGGGTGAGTTAAAACAATAAATATTTTTAGAAGTCGCATACTCCATATCAATATTCTCCATCCCTGAACCTGAGCGACAAATAAACTTTAATTGTGTAGCTGCATCTATAAACTCCTGGTCAATTTTAAACCTACTACGAATAACTACACCTGTGTATTCATTAATTCCTTTTAATACTTCAGCTCTTGAAAAAGAATAACCCTCCACACAATCAAAACCTATTTTTGCTAGTCTTTGCTCTAACAATTCATGAACTGTATCTATAAATAATACTTTTGGTTTCATTTCATTAATTTACTGAAACAGAAATTTTTCCAAATTTATCATTTCTTGTGTTAACAATTAATTAAAAGTAGTAAGTGTCTATATTGCTATTTCGCATCAATGAATTTAATTTTACGCTTATAATTAATTGCTATGCAAATTCACCTAAATAGTGAACCAAAAAAAGTAGAGGACAGTTCTACACTGGAGCAAATAATGCAACAGTTTGGATTTGCTAATAAAAAGGGAATTGCCATTGCATTAAACGAAGTAGTTATACCACAAAAAAAGTGGGCAGAAACTATTTTAAATGAAAACGATAAATTATTAATCATCACCGCTTTTCAAGGAGGATAATTAAATCATTATGAAAAAAGAACATTTACCTACCGATAAAACAATTACCACAACCCCTTTTACAGCTTCCAAAAAAGTCTATGTAAAAGGAAACGTACATGATATTGAAGTGGCCATGAGAGAAATTGAAATTTCTCCATCAAAATCAAATCCCGAAAAGTCGCCAAGCAGCATTACAGTTTATGACACATCAGGTCCTTACACTGATGTAAAAAAAACTATTGATGTAAAAAAAGGTATTGAGCGTATTCGAGAAAAATGGATTTTAGACAGAGGTGATGTAGAACAACTTCCTGAAATTTCTTCAGAATATGGCAAAGAAAGGTTGGAGAATTCTGAATTAAAATACTTGCGATTTGAGCATATTACAAAACCCTACAAAGCTAAACAAGGCTGTAATGTAACTCAAATGCACTATGCAAAAAAAGGAATCATTACCCCTGAAATGGAATATATTGCTATTCGAGAAAATCAAAAAAGAGAAGCTTTGCTTGAACAAATTACTCAGCATCCGGGAGAAAGCTTTGGTGCTGCCATACCAAAAGTAATTACACCTGAATTTGTGAGAGATGAAGTGGCAAAAGGTAGAGCCATTATCCCAAACAACATTAATCACCCGGAAAGCGAGCCAATGATAATTGGCAGAAACTTTTTGGTTAAAATAAATGCAAATATTGGTAACAGTGCTGTTACTTCTTCCATTGAAGAAGAAGTTGAAAAGGCTGTTTGGGCTTGCCGTTGGGGTGCGGACACCATTATGGATTTATCTACCGGGAAAAATATTCATGAAACCAGAGAGTGGATTATTAGAAACTCTCCCGTTCCGGTTGGAACTGTTCCCATTTATCAAGCACTTGAAAAAGTAAATGGTAAAGCAGAAGATTTAACATGGGAAATATTTAAAGACACTTTAATTGAACAGGCAGAACAAGGGGTTGATTATTTTACCATTCATGCCGGAGTGCTTTTGAGATATATTCCTTTAACTGCAAAAAGAGTTACAGGAATCGTATCAAGAGGTGGTTCTATTATGGCGAAATGGTGTTTAGCTCATCATAAAGAAAGTTTCTTGTACACACATTTCGAAGAAATTTGTGAAATCATGAAAGCTTATGATGTAGCTTTTTCTTTAGGTGACGGATTAAGACCGGGCTCTTTAGCAGATGCTAATGACAGAGCACAATTTGCAGAATTAGAAACACTGGGAGAATTGACAAAAATTGCCTGGAAACATGATTGTCAAGTAATGATTGAAGGACCGGGACATATACCGATGCAATTGATTAAAGAAAATATGGACAAGCAACTGGAAGAGTGTGGTGAAGCTCCTTTTTACACATTAGGACCTTTAACAACTGACATCGCTCCGGGATATGACCATATTACTTCTGCAATAGGTGCCGCTATGATTGGTTGGTACGGAACCGCTATGTTATGTTATGTAACACCAAAAGAACACTTAGGTTTACCTAACAAAAAAGACGTGAAAGACGGTGTAATTACTTATAAAATTGCAGCTCATGCAGCGGATTTAGCAAAAGGCCATCCGGGAGCTCAATACAGAGATAATTTATTAAGTGAAGCCAGATTTGAATTTAGATGGAACGACCAATTTAATCTTTCTTTAGATCCTGACACGGCCAGAGAATATCATGATGAAACTCTACCTTCTGATAATGCAAAAGTTGCTCATTTCTGTTCTATGTGCGGGCCAAATTTCTGTGCCATGAAAATAACCCAAGATGTAAGAGAATATTCCAATAAGCTTTCATTGCGAACAGAGCAATTAGCATAAGCAATCATTAAAAAAGAAATAATAAAATAATAAA
>JAUHYR010000042.1 GCA_030426475.1 Bacteroidia bacterium | reverse complement strand
TTACCAAACTTTTATCATTTCCGATAAAGAACACAGCACCAAAGATATTTCTGTGAACTATAAACTTTATGATTGGGAAGATGATACACTCTTTGTTTCTCTTTCTAATATTAGTAAGGATTATTATTCTTATTTGGCTGCCAGACTGCGAAACCAAAGTAGTTTAGGACCATTGTTAAGTGAGCCCGTGCAATATCCGAGTAACATTGAAAACGGCTACGGGTTTTTTACTACGCACTATCCTGCCATACGAATAATGTATGTGCCATAGAAGGGTTTAGAATTGCTACTTTTGTGTGGTGTCAATCGCAACAAAAATATTTACCCACAAAGATTATCAGCTAGAATACATTGTTATTGGCAACGGTGAAAAGAAAGCTCTGGTATTTCACGGTTTTGGTAGAACAGCTGAAGATTATCTGGCTTTATCATCTCTAAAAGATAAATACACTATTTATTCGTTTAATCTGTTGCATCATGGTAATTCTAAATTTTTAACCGATAAACAAATATGGACAAAAGCTGATTTAAAGGAATTGTTTGAAGCTTTTTTACATCAACATAAAATTGAAACAGTTTCATTGTTTGCTTATAGTTTAGGCGGAAAAGTGGCATTGTGCTTAACCGAACTACTTCCAAAAAAAATAACAGAACTATTTTTGATGGCTCCTGACGGAATTAAAATTAATGTGTGGTATAATTTGGTTACAAAGTTTTGGTTAACGAATGTCATTTACAAACACTTTATTAAAAACCCTAAGCCGGTACATTATTTTGCCCGGTTTTTAAAAGCAATAGGATTGTTGGATAAACGCATTTATAAATTTGCCTATCATCAAACTAATTCCAAACACAAACGAGAAATGGTGTATAAAACCTGGATGACCTTTAGAGAGTTAAACCCTGATTTAGCTTTGGTTGCAAAAAATATAAATGAAAAAAGGATAACTACTCATTTGTTTTTTGGAAAGTACGACCGCATTATTTCTGCTGACATTGCCCACCGATTAACAGATAAGCTAAACGATAATTATCAAATACACATCTTAGAAACCGGACATGATTTAGTAAATGAAAAACTGGATGGATATTTTGTCGATAGAGGGTTAGTTTGAAACTATTTTCTTTAAATTAACTAGAGCGTCTACTATGTCTTTTGTATTTAATTCTGACTTCCATAATCTCCTTAATTCATAATCTTTCTTATTTTCAAAAGAATTTAGCTCAGTTAATGATAAATTTTTCCGAGAAAGTAATTCACTAATGGCATTATCCAATACCTTAGAAAAATAGTTAATTTTATCTATGTCAGATAAATGTTTATCAAGCCCTAAATTCATAAAACCAACAAAATATCCTTTTTTATTATTACGAAGTCTTTCTTTAAACGGCATTAACCAATCACTATCATCATCTAGATGTTTTAAAATAAAAATAATCGCAAGTTCTAAAATACTGTCTTCAATCCAAATGCCTTTGTTCTTATACGAAATAAAACTTGTTGCCATTTTATTCTTTAACTAGTTTTTTTATTTCCCTTCCAAACATTGAATTAACTTCAATCAAATAAACTCCTTTTTGCAAAGTGCTAAGGTTTATTTCTGTTTTGTTTGTGTGAGGAGCAAGGTTTTCAGTATAAATTTGTTGTCCCAACATATTGGTAATATTTATGCTTTTTAGCTCATCAAAAGGATTGTTAAGCTCTACGGTTAGTTTATCCGTAGCAGGGTTTGGGTAAATTTTAATGTCTTGGTTATTGGTAATTTCTTTTTCTGTAACTCCTAAATAAAGTGAGTCTAGCTCTACTATTAGCCATACATCAGGGTCAAAAATAACTGTGTCAGGGTCAAAGCCTAATTTAAATGAATAAGCTTGTCCGGTATAAGTGTGGTTTAAACTAATAGTGGTGTCTTTCCCTTGTCCTTTAAATTGAATAGGAACGTTCATTTCAAAAAAACTGACGGATGGGGAAGAAGGTGTTTGGTTTAAAACCACATAAGTGGTATCGTTTTTTACACTCCATACTACTTGCATAATAGGGTGGCCTTCGCCATACACCCAATCTTTGAAAAATTCTTGTAGGTTTTTCCCGCTGGCTGCTTCAAAATGTGCACGCAAGTCTTCCGAAACAGCATATCCAAATGTTAGATTGGGGTCGTTTAAATAATTTCGAATACCTGCAAAAAATGCGCTGTCACCAATTTCCCAGCGTATCATGTGTAATACCATTGCGCCCTTAGTGTAAGTAATTCTTCCTTCAAAAATGCTCCAGACATTGGTGGTATCTCGATTATATATGCCGCCCCAAATGGCGGAAGTAATATAGTCAACCGCATTTTTTTTCCAGTTGTACCAGTCAGTATCGTGAAACTGTGGCATGTATTCAACAGTAAGTCCCTCAAAGTAAGTAGCAAAACCTTCGTTTAGCCATATATCTCTCCAGGAGCCGCAAGTTACTTTATCTCCAAACCATTGATGCGCCAGTTCATGTGCCATTAAACTGTGTCTGAAATCACTCATAAAACTCATGGTGGTGTGCTCCATTCCTCCGCCTCTTCCAAACTGTGCATGCCCGTATTTCTCTTTATGGAAAGGATAAGGCTCAATTAAAGTATCAAATAACTCTAAAATAGGAACAATACCTTGTGACTCTGTGAAAAACTGAGCAGAATCTTCAGGGTAAACGTAGTTTAGCACTTCTAAATTTCCGGTACTTAGGTTAGCAAAATGAGAAAATGCAGCATAATTAGTAACGGCAATACCAACTAAATAAGCCGGAATAGGGTAGCGGTGTTTCCATTGATAAGTAACATTAGTGCCAATAGTATCTACATTTTGTAAAATTCCGTTAGAGGCAACTCTGTTGCCTAATGTGGTTTTAACTACTATATCTATTGAATCAGCTTTGTCTGAAAGGTGTTGTTTACATGGCCACCAATCTTGTGCACCAAATGGTTCTGAAAGCGTCCAGATAATGGAATCACCATTGTGAGAACTTTGCATAAACGAACCCAAACCGGCTGTTTGCGGAGTACCATGATAATATACTTTAACGGAATCAATGTTGGTAATATTTGTCGGTAAATTGATTTCTAGAATATTGCCTGAAAGATGTGTAAAGCTAATAGCGCTATTTTGGTAAACAACGGAATCTACTGTCAAAGCATTAGATAAATCAAATTGAATTTTATTGATACCGCCTGCATCAGGCAAAAAGTAAGTAGTAATTTTTCCTTTGATGAAATTTACTTGCGGATCTATTTCCCAATAGCAGTGAAGATATTTAATATCATAATTATCAAGCGTAATTGACTTTTGATTGGAGTGATGAAAATGCTTTCCTTCTTGTTCGGTTAGCTTACAGATGTCTTCTTGAAAGAGGTTTTGCCCTAGAGTAAATAATGGAACTAGCGTAAAAATGATAAAAAGCCTCATAATAAGCTAAATTACTTAAATTTTATTACTGCTTTTAAGTTCAGCAAATAATATTGTAAGTATAAAAGGAATTGGACTAAGTAATAGGCCTAAAAGCATTCTGAATTGATCGTAAATGACAGGGTTCTTAAAAATCATATCCAACCCTAAAAAAAAGCCTGCTGCTATAATGGTTAATATGTAAAAATATGAGTAATATTTCATCACTTTTCGGCTCTTATAAATGTTCCAAATAGCAATAAATGAAGTAATAAAAATCATACTTAAAAAGAAAATGGAATTAATCCATTTTAACTTTAAAAGCAGTGGTTTTTCCATATAATAGAAGTATTCATATAAAAAATGAAAACCTAAATAAAACTCATAATTATAACCTGGTAGAAAGTATAAAAGTGACAGAGATATGTTGGTTCGAATATAACCGAATAGTAGAATGCTTATAAAAGCAACAACAATAAGAAACCATTTAATTGTTTTTGGCTTCATTTTTAATTCTTTTAATCCATAGCATCCACATAATAAATATGGCTAAGTAAATGAGTCCTGTAAATGTGTACTTGTGATTAAATTCAAGACTTTTGGGAGAATAGAAATAAATTAAGGCCAAAGCAAGAACTCTTAGAACATTTAAAATGTGGATGAGTAAAACTCCACTAAATATAAATATTATTTTATCTTTTATTCTAGACTTAAAGCATAAAATAAATCCTGCATAAAGTATCATTAAGTTTATGGCGTCACATCTTATACCAACTCTAACTATTCTGTTTGGTGAAATACCTAATCTATCCCAAGAAGAAAAAACATCATAATTAAACAACTCTAAAATAAATGCACTTGTGTCGGTTAAAAGATGGATAAGCAATCTGTCAAAATAACCATTTGGTCTTAACCACAATTCATACACTACATAATAAAGAATATATAAGCCAATGGCTTTTGCTATAAAAAGCAATATTTCCTTGTTTTTAGTAATAATGTTAGAAATAGATTGATTTTCCACAAGTAAAATAATAGCGACTAAAGATACCTAAAAATCTTCAACCACATTGTTGTCGGGTTCTACAACTTTTTGGTTGAGTGCAGCCACAATGGCTTTACAAGTATCGTTAAAATATCTCTTTTGCCTAAAAGAACCTACCCACTGAATTCCTTTGGTAGCATTAGACAAAAATAGTTCATCGGCATATAAAAGATTACCAATGCTGATAGTTGCTTCAAATACATTAATTTTTAGGTCTTTTGCCACATCTATAATTTGCCTACGCATTACACCGGCAACACAACCTTCTTCTAAAGCAGGTGTATAAAGACTTCCACTTTTGTAAAGAAAAACATTGGCACTGATGGATTCGCAAATTCTGTTGTTTTCGTTCATCAATAGACATTCATCCAACTTTTTTTCTTTAGCATAAATACCTGCCAACACGTATTGTAAACTATTACAACTTTTTATTTTACTTAAAGAAGTTTTGGGTTTTAATATTTCCGAATAAGTATCAACTGCTAAACCTTTTGAATTTAACGTATATTCATTGTGTGTGAACTCATTAGCCTCAATTAAATACGATTTCTCATTGGTTTCGGGAATATAAAAACCACCTTCATTTCTGAAAACGGTTATTCTTACTCTTCCGCCTTCTGTAATATTGTTTTCTTTAATAAGTTCTTCAATTTGCTGACTAAAGTCCTGATAAGTAAAAGAAGAGGAGGGAAGCATTTTTAACAGCTTCATGCCTTCTTTTAATCGCTTAAAATGATCTTCAATAAAACAAGGCTTTCCGTTTACTACCCGAATGCTCTCAAAAAGGGCATCACCATACCTAAAGGCACGATTGTTAACACCAAAAATTGGCTCCGAACTATCGTATAATTTCCCGTTTAAATTGATTTTCACTTTAGCGGGTTTTAGGGGTTTAGACTTTAAAATATGCAGAAATCTGCACATGAAGTTTTACGAAGGTAGCGTTAAAAAGTTATTTATCCGAAAATAGCGACAAAAAAATTGGTAAAAGATTCAGGAATTACCAGAAAAGTAAAGGCAATTCCGAATATAGCACCCCAAAAGTGAGCATCGTGCGCCACATTGTCATTACTACGTCTGCTCATATATGCTTCATAGGCCAAATAAGCTATTCCGAAGATAATAGGAGGTATATCAATAGGTATAAACATTAAATTCACTCCGCCACCTTCAATAATAGGTAAAAACGCAATAGAAGAGAATAATACAGCAGATACCGCACCTGAAGCCCCAACAGCATTATAGTTGTAGTTATCTTTATGTTTGATTAAGGATGGAATGGAAGATGCGATAATCGAACCTAAGTAGAGAGATAGATACATTAATTTTCCAAAATCAGGACGATATAGTGCAAAAAAGCTTTCAGTGATTTTCCCAAAAGAATAGAATACATACATATTGACTACTAAATGGAAAATATTTTCTTTTGAATGGATAAAAGCGTGAGTAATTAGTCTGTACCATTCTTTTCTATGAACAACTTGGTAAGAGTTGAACATGAGTTTGTAATATAATTCATTATTACCATTGGCAATTAATGAGGTAATAACCGTAATGATTAAAATAGCCAGTGTAAGTGTAAACTCCACTAGAATAAGCTAATTTGAGATTTGTCTTCTGAACCCGGTTTTGCTTTTTTCTTTTTTCCTTTTTTTGGTGAAGATATTTCCCACTCTACTTCTACGGCTACTTCGTCAGAGTTTGTTGATTCCTTTTTGGAGAATTTCTTTTTGGCTTTAGGTTTTTCCTCTTCTTGTTCTTCAGTATCGTCTTCTATTTCATCAATAACTTCTTCTTCTGTTTCTTCTTCCTCAATAATTTCTTCTTCGCTTTCAACTTCTTCGTTTTCTGATTGAGGCGGTTCAACTTCTATTGATTCTAACGCGTCAATTGACTTTACTTTATATTGAGAAAGTTTATTTCCCTGAGCTTTTAAGCCTTTAACAGCAATGAATTTAAATAGATTTATTTCTTCCGGGTCTCTTTCTTTTCCTTTTACTTTGGAGAAGTTAACTTTAGCCATTGGCATATAGTCAGTAGTTACAAACTCCAATGTAGAGCCTTCGGATTCAGAAATAAAAGAAACTAATTTATCGGTCTCCTCTATCATGAATCGTTTCACATAGTATTCTTTTTTCTCACCGTCAAAGTAAATAGCCGATATTGGTTTTTCAGGATTCCACTTTTCTATTACGATTAAATCGTCTTCAAATTTGGTAGAAAAATCAAAACCGGTAAGTTGATAATGGCCTGATTTCATAATGGTCAGGATTTTATCTTCTGCTTTAAAATCTCCCAAAAGAGTGCCTCTTTCTTCTCCATTCAATCTTCTTACCGTATCGTCCCACCATATTTTTCTGGCTCCAAGTGTGGATAATCCTTTTTCTTTTAAAGATATTTTTAGAATAGGATATTTAGTAAGCGTATTACCGGCAGCGTTTCTTCCTTTGATGGCTAATTCAGAAAAGTCAAAATCAAATTTTAATTTTCTAATATTTTTCTTTGGTTTGAGTAAAACGTTTACTACTTCAGCCTCTCCGTTTGGATTAGCAGTGAACCATAATACTTCAGAACCTGCGGTTCCTTTAGTTAAATCATAAGGCTTATCTCTGGTAATGGAGGTTACGTTAAATCTTTTTATCATTGATTTACCTGCTTTTCCGTCACGATAAATCATGTTATAAATAGTACGTTTGTCGCCTTTTTTCCAAACCCCTAAATGAATAATTCCTTTACCTACAAAGGTTTTTCGGTCTATTTTAGTAACTACCATGCTACCATCTTTCTTAAAGACAATAATATCATCTATATCAGAACAATCGCAAACAAACTCTCCTTCATCTCTTTTTAGGCCATGTCCCAAGAACCCTTCTTCTTTGTTGACATAAAGTTTTACGTTGCTTACGGCTACTTTTGCAGCATCTATGCTGTCAAACGTTCTGATTTCGGTTTTTCGTTCTTTTCCTTCTCCGTATGTTTTTTTAAGGTTTTTAAAATAGTCAATGGTGTAATCGGTAATGGTACTTAGATTCCCTTTTACCTCTTTCATGTCAGCTTCTAGCTTCGCTATATAATCGTCAGCTTTTTTAGCATCAAACTTTGAAATTCGCTTGATTTTAATTTCGGTTAAACGAGCTAAATCTTCTTCGGTTAAATCTCTTTTTAATTGTAAAACACCTTTTGCTTTTGACTTTCTGGAAGGAGTGGAGATGTATTTATGCATTCCTTTATCAATAGCTGCAATTACTTCTTCCCAGGTTTCACATTCTTCAATGTCTCGATAGATTCTTTTTTCAATAAATATTTTTTCTAGTGATGCAAAGTGCCAAGCTTCTTGAAGCTCTCCTAATTTTATTTCGAGCTCCTTTTTTAAAAGCTCCAGCGTATGATTAGCATTATGCTTTAGAATTTCAGATACTCCTAAAAACAAAGGCTTATCGTCCATAATAACACACGCATTGGGTGAAATGGAACTTTCACAATCGGTAAATGCGTAAAGTGCATCAATGGTTTTGTCAGGAGAAACACCGGGAGTTAAATGAATTTGTATTTCTACATTTTCTGCAGTGTTATCTTCTATCTTTTTAATTTTTATTTTACCCTTGTCATTGGCTTTTAAGATAGAATCAATTAAACTACTGGTAGTTGTTCCAAAAGGAATTTGAGTAATGACAAGTGTTTTCTTATCAAGCTTTTCAATTTTTGCTCTTACTTTAATTCTGCCACCTCTTAGTCCGTCATTATAGTTTTCAAAATCAGCATATCCACCTGTAGGAAAGTCAGGATAAATGGAGACTTTTTTTCCTTTTAAAGCATTAATACAACCGTCAATTAGTTCAATAAAATTATGTGGCAATATTTTACACGCCAGACCAACCGCAATACCTTCAACTCCCATTGCTAAAAGAAGTGGAAACTTAATAGGGAGTGTAATCGGTTCTTTGTTTCTTCCGTCATAAGATAGCTGCCATTCCGTAGTTTTTGGGTTGAAAATAACTTCATTGGCAAACTTATTCAGCCTTGCTTCAATATATCTTGGCGCTGCTGCACTATCACCGGTATAAATATTTCCCCAGTTACCTTGGCAATCTATAGCTAACTCTTTCTGACCGATTTGAACCAACGCATCACCAATGGAAGCATCACCGTGAGGATGATATTTCATGGTATTACCGATAACATTGGCCACTTTGTTATAGCGTCCGTCATCCATTTCTTTTAATGAATGAAGGATTCTTCGTTGAACAGGTTTTAATCCATCATTGATGTGTGGAACGGCTCTTTCAAGAATTACGTAAGAAGCATAATCTAGAAACCAGTTTTGATACATTCCGGAAACCTGAGTAACATTTTCCAGATGGGCATCTTCATTAGATGCATCAAACTCTTCGTCTCTTTCTTCTATGTTATCGTTGTCTTTCTTAGCCATGATTATACTAATGCTTCTTCAGCTATATCTTTTTCTACTTTAAGGTTGTCAATAATAAATTCTTGCCTGTCCGGAGTGTTTTTGCCCATATAGAATTCCAACATTTTTTGAATAGAGGTATCATTTCCGATAACTACAGGGCTTAGTCGTATATCTTTTCCAATAAAGTGCTTAAACTCATCCGGTGAAATTTCCCCCAATCCTTTAAATCTGGTTATTTCCGGTTTTCCCTTCAATTTATTTAATGCAGCAACTCTTTCTTCTTCTGAATAACAGTAAATAGTTTCTTGTTTGTTTCTCACTCTAAATAGAGGTGTTTCCAATATATAGAGATGTCCGTTTTTTACTAAATCAGGGAAAAACTGAAGAAAGAAAGTAATAAGTAATAACCTAATGTGCATACCATCAACATCAGCATCTGTTGCCAAAACGATGTTATTATAGCGAAGTGTGTCAAGACCTTCTTCAATATTTAAAGCTGCTTGTAGTAAATTAAACTCTTCGTTTTCGTAAACAATTTTTTTTGTGAGACTGTAGCAGTTTAGCGGCTTTCCTTTTAAACTAAACACAGCTTGTGTATTTACATCTCTTGATTTAGTGATGGAGCCTGAAGCAGAATCTCCCTCAGTAATAAACAAGGTAGTTTCGTATTGTCTTTCATGATTATCACCCAAATGCACTCTGCAATCTCTTAATTTTTTGTTGTGAAGACTTGCTTTCTTGGCTCTTTCTTTTGCAAGTTTTCTAATGCCTGCCATATCCTTTCTTTCACGCTCAGATTGCAAGATTTTTCGGTGAATAGCATCGGCAATTTCCGGGTTTTTGTGTAAGAAATTATCCAGATGTTTTTTCAGAAAATCAGCTACGAAAGCACGCATTGAAGTACCTCCAGGTTCAATTTCCGTAGAACCAAGCTTGGTTTTTGTTTGTGATTCAAAAACCGGTTCAATCACCTTTACACTTATTGCAGCAACAATAGAGCTTCTAATATCTTGCGCATCATAATCTTTTTGAAAAAACTCACGAATAGTTTTTACATAGGCTTCTCTGAAAGCTCCCTGGTGCGTTCCGCCCTGTGTAGTGTGTTGTCCGTTTACAAAAGAATAATATTCTTCTCCGTATGAATTTACATGTGTAATAGCTACTTCAATATCTTCATCTTCAAGATGAATGATAGGGTAAAGTGGTTCGTTGGATATATTTTTCTCTAATAAATCTTTTAAACCATTTTCTGAAACAAACTTTTCTCCGTTGAAGTTAATGGTAAGTTTTCTGTTTAGGAAAGCATAGTTCCACAACATTCTTTCGATATGCTGTGTTCTGTATTTAAAGTTTTGGAAAATGGTATCGTCAGGAATAAAAGTTATTCTAGTGCCTTTTCTTTTTGGAGAGTCCTCTTGTTTATATTCTTTTGTTAATTCACCTCTTTTAAATTCGGCTTTTTTGATTTTACCATCTCTAATAGATTCTACACAGAAGTAATTGGAGAGTGCATTAACTGCTTTAGTACCAACACCATTAAGTCCAACAGATTTTTTAAATGCCTTAGAATCGTATTTACCACCGGTATTCATTTTAGAAACTACGTCAACTACCTTCCCAAGTGGAATGCCTCTTCCGTAGTCTCTTACTTTTACTTCATCCTCTTTAATGGTAACGTCAATGGTTTTTCCGTTACCCATTACAAACTCATCAATGCTGTTGTCTAGTACTTCTTTTAAGAGAATGTAAATACCGTCATCAAAAGAACTTCCGTCTCCAAGCTTACCAATGTACATTCCCGGACGGATACGGATGTGTTCTTTCCAGTCAAGTGTACGTATGTTTTCCTCAGTATATTTAACTTCTTCAGCCACCCTTGATTTTTTAAGGAAGCTAAATTAAAAAGATTATCCCCTAATTAGAACGGATAATATGAGCAGTTTTCAACAATTGATGGGGAAAAATCAAAAAAATACTCTATCTCATGCTAAAATCTATGTTTTTTACAAGAAGGGAGTCTTTATTTTCATTTAGTACGTAGATTTTAATCTGAGAATTTTTAGGAATATCTTTTGGAATGATAAAGCCGCTGTGAAATGTTGTTTCTGTTCCTAATGTTCCAATATTTTCCTTTAAAGAAAAGGATTTCCAAAAGTACGTTGAATCGTTTTTCTCTATTGAACAAACGATTTGAGGATTATTGTTAGTGTAGGAAATAAGTGAAATATTTAAATCAACCCATTTAGTATGAATTTTATTAAGGTAGTCAGTTTCAAGTACAACTGATGAACCATAGGTTTGTGTGGTGCTAATTAATTCTTCTTTTTTGCTAGAAGCTTTTTTAGAATGTCTTGTTAGGAGGAATGTATATTCATTTTTGTCCCAATTATCTTCTCCGAAAAAACATTTTTCATAGTTAGATATCAATAACTGGTTAATGATTATAAAAATCAGAGTAGGAAAAATAAAAAGTGCCTTGAGGAACCATTTGCTTTGAGTAAGGTGTTTAATAAACGCTGCCAAAGGAATTGAAAATAAAGCTGTGTATTCCACAAAATTCCTGCTTCCATAACCACAGCCAAAGCTAAAAGAGTACCAAGAAGCACACAAATAACTAACAAGAAGAAAAACAAATAATGAAACTATTCCGGAATTTTCTCTTTTTAGAGCAAGAAGAATAAAAATGGGTATCAAAATAAGGTAAATAGGATTGTAGGTGAATACACCATTATTAAATGAAAACCAAAATTCAATTAATTTCGGGCTAGTTAAATTGGTAAACGATTCTCCTTGATAAGAATCATGTATAAGTGAGCCGCTTAAGTAATGCCAGTAAAGTAGTTGAGGAAGTATGACTATAAAACCAATTAAAACTACAGCTAAAATGTTTTTTAAGCTGAAAATAGATTTAATAAAACCTAAGGGTTTTTCTTTTTGATAAATTATTAGGGCAATAACCGCTAAAATAAATAT
This sequence comes from Bacteroidia bacterium, assembly GCA_030426475.1. Classification (GTDB taxonomy): domain Bacteria; phylum Bacteroidota; class Bacteroidia; order Flavobacteriales_E; family Vicingaceae; genus CALALS01. Next base: position 13,781 of record JAUHYR010000042.1, on the reverse strand, counting down.
ACCGTTTATTGGTCTAATTATGACGGTCAGCATTGAAAAGAAAAACCAAATGGAAAAATAAAATAACGACTTGTCAATTTTTTTGGAAAAGAATAATACAGCTGTAAAGCAAAAAAATGAGTAGGAATGTGACATTCCTGTAGTGTCGGTTAAGTAGTAAAATAGGTTGGTGCCTAGTAGTATGGTAATAATAGAAATTGCAGCGGGTACTTTGCCTACTTTAGTTTGTAAGAAAAAATATAAAAGAATTAACCCTAGTATTCCATAAAATAGTGTAGCATAATTTGGAATGTTATGGTAATTTCCTGAAAATCCATCAATATTTAAACCATTGATTTTATTGTGTAAATGAACTAACCCAAAAAATGGAGCTTGCATTATGGCTACTCCATAAGTATATCTGGTTTTTATTTTACCGGAAACACTATCAATAGTAAATCCTCCACCTGTTTTTTCTACAATGTCTTTAGGAAGATTGTGACCGTTATAGTCATAAATAAAAAATGCGGGTAAAAAAGAGTAATAACCCACCTGGTCTGCCCAAAGTTCGGCTTGCCAGTTGAATTCACCTACATGCTTGTGTTTGTTAATTAATGTACTGGAAACGGAAACGGCAATTATTCCAAAAAGAATAATTTCAAATACATATTTCTTTAACGAGCGAATCAAACTTTACACATTAAACCTAAAATGCATAATGTCTCCGTCATTTACTACATATTCCTTTCCTTCAACGCCAAGCTTTCCGGCTTCTTTTATAGCAGCTTCTGATTTATACTTTAAATAATCGTCATACTTAATGACTTCTGCACGGATAAAACCTTTTTCAAAGTCAGTATGGATAACAGCCGCAGCCTGTGGCGCTTTCATGCCTTTTTCTATGGTCCAAGCTCTTACTTCTTTTACGCCTGCAGTAAAATAGGTTTGTAAATCCAATAATTTATATGCAGTTCTTATCAGTCGGTTGACGCCTGCCTCTGCTAAACCTAAATCATCTAAAAACATTTTACGCTCTTCATACGATTCTAATTCAGCAATGTCTGCTTCCGTTTTTACGGCTAAAAACATGACTTCCGCATTTTCATTAGCAACGGCCTTTTTTACATCTTCTACGTATTGATTTCCAGTTTTTACGGAAGCTTCATCTACGTTACAAACATATAGTACGGGTTTATTGGTAAGCAATTGAAGTTCATTAGCAAATGGAATTAATTCTTCTTCCATTTCAACCGTTCTGGCAGATTGTCCGCTTTCTAAAGTGATTTTGTATTTCTTTAAAAGCTCTAATTGTTTTTGTGCTGCTTTATCTCCCGCATTGGCAGCTCTTTGTATGGCCTGCATTTTCTTTTCAACGGTTTCAAGGTCTTTTAATTGCAATTCTATATCAATTATTTCTTTGTCTCTCACGGGATTTACCGAGCCGTCAACATGCACAATGTTACCGTCATCAAAACATCTCAACACATGAATAATGGCATCTGTTTCTCTGATGTTTCCCAAAAATTGATTACCTAAACCTTCGCCTTTGCTGGCACCTTTTACCAAACCTGCAATATCTACAATATCTATAGTTGCAGGAACTACTCTTTCCGGTTTTACAATTTTTTCCAATTCTTCCAGACGCTCATCCGGAACGGTAATTACGCCTAAGTTGGGCTCAATAGTACAAAATGGAAAGTTTGCCGATTGAGCTTTTGCATTTGATAAACAATTAAAAAGTGTTGATTTTCCTACGTTTGGTAAACCAACAATACCACATTTTAAACCCATACATCTAAATTGAAGCGCAAAGATAGAAATTAGTGTTTAGTAAATTTAGTTTAAGAGTAAATTAGGCAAAAGCCAATAGTGTTTAAAAAATAATAACTTTAAATTTTACTAGGTGATAAAAACCAACTAACTTGCGATAACTTATTTAAAACTTATATTAGAAGAAGTTAAAGAGGAAAAAATTTTAGCCTTTTGTTGGGTATAACCAAATTTAAAAATGATTATTCAAATTGAAAATATTGACAAAGATAAACTAAAAGAACTTGGGAAATATCTGGAGTCTTTTATGGATGAAATGGAAAAGTATCATGATATCATGGACGTTTCATTAAGAGGTTTATCTATAAGTAAAGCCATGCCTAAAGTAGTTGATGCGATTGCGAAAGTCCAAGGAGAATCAGATGAAATTGAATCTTCAAGGAAGAATGCTGAAAGGATTGCAACGCTGGCAAAAGAAGAAATTGATTCTGGTTTTCCATTTTTCCACAATCAAGCAGTTTTAATTCTATACTCACAACTAGAAGGAGCTATAAAAAGGTTTATTATTGATTTTTTTTCAATTGAGGGAGTATTATCAAGTATTGATAAACTAAAGAAAATAAAGATTCCACTAACTGAGTATTATAATCTGAATGAGATTGAAAAAATGGATTTTCTATTCCAACAATATGAGAAAAATGAATCTATTGGACTTCAGTATGGAGTAACCAGATTTGAAGCGTTGTTAAAACCTATTGGCTTTAGTGGAGAAGTTAAGGAAAATATAAGTAAGGACATATTTGAACTAAGTCAAATTAGAAACAATCTACTCCATAGGGGTGGAGTTGCGGATAAATATTTTATAGATAGTTGTCCATGGCTTGATTATAAAGTTGGAGATAAAATTAGGCTTAACTCTGTTCAATATGAAAGGTATTTTAATTCGGTAATGAAATATCTTGTCCAAATTGTAATTCGATTGGGAGAAAAGAGAGGAGTTGATATGAATGAATTTAAACAATAAAAATTACACCTAATAACATATAAAATGTTTTGAAATGCATTTTATACTAGCCATTGTCACAAATAATTTTTAAAAATAAATTTCTACACTCAATCCAATTTTACTGTTTTTATCAAGTATTGAATGAAGTTATTAACATCAATTCGCCTAACTTTTTAATTGGTATATCTTTGGGCAGTAATTCATAAAAATTGTCCAAAATGCCTGATATTCAAGAGCTACAAAAAATTTGTTCGCAAGTACGTAGAGATATTGTTCGCATGGTTCACAAACCGCAAAGTGGTCATCCCGGTGGTTCACTGGGTTGTGTAGAATATTTTGTTGCGTTGTATTTCAACATTATGAAACACAACCCCAAAAACTTTACGATAGATGGCAAAGGAGAAGATTTATTTTTCCTTTCTAACGGACATATTTCTCCTGTTTTTTATAGCACGCTTGCCCGTAGCGGTTATTTTCCGGTGAAAGAATTAGATACTTTTCGAATGATAGATTCTCGTTTGCAAGGCCATCCCACTACGCATGAAGGTCTAGAAGGAGTGAGGGTGGCAAGTGGTTCGTTGGGTCAGGGTTTATCAGTGGCTTGTGGCGCTGCACTTACCAAAAAAATGAACGGAGAAAATACTTTGGTCTATTCTTTGCACGGTGACGGTGAAATACAAGAAGGACAAATTTGGGAAGCGGCTATGTTTGCAGCACATCATAAAATAGATAATTTAATTTCTACCATTGACTACAACGGAAGACAAATTGACGGTGATACTGAAGATGTAATGAGCCTTGGTAACGTTGAAGCTAAATGGCAAGCTTTTGGATGGCACACCATGAAAATGAACGGGAATAATATTGAAGAGGTAATTTCCGGTTTAAATCAAGCAAAAGCTGAAACCGGAAAAGGAAAACCGATTATGATAATTATGACAACAGAAATGGGACAGGGCGTTGACTTTATGATGGGAAGTCATAAATGGCATGGTGTCGCACCAAACGATGAGCAATTGGCATCAGCGCTTTCTCAGTTGGAAGAAACATTAGGAGATTATTAGTGAGAAGTTTTAAATACATAGTTGTATTAATAGCGTTTTTTGGCGTTAGCCATTTGTTTTCTCAAACCAATAAAACAAGAATATTGTTTGTGTTGGATGGTTCGCAAAGTATGCTTGGGCGTTGGGAAAGCGAAAAGAAAATGGATGTGGCCAAACGACTACTTTCAAAAACAGTAGATAGTTTAAAAAATGTAAAAAATCTGGAGCTTGGTTTAAGAGTTTACGGTCATCAGGATTATGTGGGGCAGGGTTCAAAAAACTGTAAGGATACCAAGCTGGAAGTTCCTTTTACTGCTAATAATCACAATCAAATAAAGAGTAAGCTAAATGAAATTACGCCCAAAGGAACAACGCCTATTGCTTATACTTTAGAACAAGCGGCCAATGATTTTAACGATTGCAAAACTTGTAGAAACATCATTATTTTAATTACTGACGGAATAGAAGAGTGCGGAGGCGACCCTTGTGCTATTTCGTTGGCCATGCAAAAAAACGGAGTGGTGTTTAAGCCTTTTATTATTGGAATGGGTTTAGATGATATTGTAAAAAAATCATTGCGTTGTGTGGGAGATTTTTATGATACGAAAGATGAAGCCAGTTTTCAAACGGTGTTAGGCGTAATTATTTCCAGAATTTTAGATAACACTACTGTTCAGGTAAACTTACTAGATAAATACGGAAAAGCAACAGAAACAGATGTCGCTATGACTTTTTACGATGCTCAAACCGGAGCGATTAAATACAACTTTGTTCATACATTTAATGACAGAGGAGTGAGTGACACGCTTCCGATTGATGCACTTACCAAATACCGAATAGTGGCCCACACCATACCAAGTGTAGAGAAAAAAGATATTACTATTCAGCCGGGAGTTCATAATATAATAGGTATTGATGCTCCTCAAGGTTCTTTACAGCTTTTGGTAAAAGGAAATAACGAATACCAGGATTTAAAATGTATTGTGAGAAAGAAAGGAGAATCAAAAACCTTGCATCTCCAAGATTTTGAAACTACGGAACGTTACTTAATCGGTCAATATGATTTGGAAGTATTAACGCTTCCAAGAATGTATATCAATGCGGTGGACGTTTCTCAAAGTCATACCACTAAAGTGGAAATACCTGAAGCCGGACTGGCTACTTTTTTCTTAACCGGTAAAGGAGTAGCAAGTATTTTTCTGGAAGAAGACGGAGAGTTGAAATGGATATATAATTTAAAAGATAATGTCACTCGGTCAACATTGGTGATGCAACCGGGAAAATACAGAGTGATATATAAATCGGCAAATTCAAAAGAATCAATATTTACCAAAGAAGAATCGTTTGTTATTTCTTCCGGATTATCAACACAAATTAAATTGTAGCATGGAAAAAACATTACCAAAATTTGTTTCTACAGAAAAAAAAGATACCCGTTCCGGTTTTGGAGACGGCTTGTATGAGTTAGGTCAAAAAAATAAAGATGTAGTTGCTCTTTGTGCCGACCTTACAGGTTCATTAAAAATGGATAAGTTTGAAAAGGAGTTTCCTGATCGTTTTTTTCAAGTAGGTATTGCAGAAGCAAATATGATTGGTGTTGCAGCCGGTATGACTATTGGTGGAAAAATTCCATTCACCGGAACATTTGCTAATTTTTCTACAGGAAGGGTGTATGACCAAATTCGTCAGTCCGTAGCTTATTCAGGAAAAAATGTAAAAATATGTGCATCGCATGCGGGATTAACATTAGGAGAAGATGGTGCTACACATCAGATTTTGGAAGACATTGGTTTAATGAAAATGTTGCCCGGAATGACGGTAATTAACCCATGTGATTATAATCAAACTAAAGCAGCTACTATTGCTATTGCCGAACATAAAGGGCCTGTGTATTTGCGTTTTGGACGACCAAAGGTTCCTGTGTTTACAGATCCAAATCAAAAATTTGAAATTGGAAAAGCATTGCTATTAAATGAAGGGACTGATGTAAGTATTTTTGCAACCGGTCATTTGGTTTGGGAAGCATTAAAAGCTTGTGAAGCATTAGCGGAAGAGGGAATAAGTGCTGAAGTAATCAATATTCACACCATAAAACCTTTAGATGAAGAAGCGGTGCTGGCTTCTGCTAAAAAAACAGGCTGTGTAGTAACGGCAGAAGAACATCAATATAATGGTGGTTTAGGGGAAAGTGTTGCCAGAGTGTTGTCTCAACATCTTCCTACTCCAATGGAGTTTGTTGCGGTAAACGATTCTTTTGGTGAAAGTGGAACTCCTGAACAATTAATGGAAAAATACGGATTATCTTCTAATGCAATTATCAAGTCGGTAAAGGCGGTACTGCAAAGAAAATAAACTAGCTTCCGAATAGCATTTTAAAGCCGAATACAATAATAATTCCGATAAGCCAAAAAATTAAAGCGGGTTCAGAAATAGTAGGTATTTGTCGTTTTTTACTCATAGCTTACACACTTACGTGATGAATTAAGTTTTGGTTTCAATTTTTTTCTTTTCACGATTTGTAGTCTATTATTGAATTTAACATACTCTCGTTAAAAAGTATTATCAAGAAAATTACTAGGCGATATAATGTTATCTACTTTTATTCCGTTAAAACTGGGTATGGTATATAGAATTGTAATTGGTTTTCTTTTGTTTTCTTGTGTGGCAACCGCACAACAGACACTTATTTATACCCATGAAGATGCCGACTATTTAAGAGCTTTGGACTTGTACGACAAAGAAAAGTATGTTGCTGCCCAACAAGCTTTTGAAGATGTATTGGTAACAACAAAGAATGTTGAATCTGAAATTTATTCAAATGCTGTTTACTATTCTGCCATGTGTGCGGCAAAAGTTTTTAATGAAGATGCCGAAGAGCGTTTGATGAATTATATTTCTAATTATCCCGAGAGTCCAAAAATCAAATTAGCATCTTACGAATTGGGTTTATATTATTTCAGAAAAAGGAAATATGCCAATGCGGTAGAGTGGTTGACAAAAATTGATGTTTACGATTTATCTAATGAAGATTTGGCAGAATATTACTTTAAGTTAGGATATAGTTATTTCAAGCAAGACAATTACACCAAAGCATCAGATGCTTTTTATCAAATAAAAGACACGGATACCAGGTATACTTCCGCAGCAAGATATTATTATGCTCATATAGCTTATGAGCAAAAGAAATACGAAACTGCTTTAACTGATTTTAGAAAAATAGAAACAGACGAAACTTTTTCTGCGGTTGTACCTTATTATATCGTTCAAATTTTATACATCCAACAAAAATATAATGAGTTATTGGCTTATGCGCCTGCGATGTTGGATACGGTTAAGGTAAAGCGTGAAGAAGAAATATCCAGATTAATAGGGGAAGCGTATTATCACAAAAAGCAATATGAAGAAGCTATTCCATTTTTAGAAAAATATACTGGTCCGAATTATTACAACAAGTCATTGTATTATCCACCAACAAAAGATGCTTACCAATTAGGTTTTTGTTATTTCAAGATTAAGGAATATGCAAAGGCCATTCAGTGGTTTCAAAAGTCAGTAACTGATAATGACAGTTTATCTCAATTAGGATTTTATCATATAGGGGAGTGTTATTATCAATTAAACCAAAAGGATTATGCAAAAGATGCGTTTAGGATGGCTAGCAAAATGGACTTTTATCCTGACATAAAAAAAGAAGCACTTTTCAGTTTTGCCAAATTAGCTTATGAAACTTCTAATCAGCCTTTTAATGATGCCATCTTAGCATTTGAAGAATTTATAAATGAATATCCTGAAGCTAAGGAAAATGAAGAGGCTTATGAGTATTTGGTGGGTGTATATTTCACTACAAAAAATTATGCAGCCGCAATAGAATCACTAGACAGAATAAAAGAAAAGAATTACAAGTTAAAAGAAGCTTATCAAAAAGTAGCATTTTATCGTGCCATTGAACTTTACAATGCCGGAAACTACAAAGAAGCACTTAACTATTTTGATAAATCGGATAAGTTTATTGAAAGCAATGTAGTAGCTGCACAAGTTTCTTACTGGAGAGCAGAAACATTATATAAAACCCAAAACTATAAAGAGTCAGCGAATACATTTGAGAAGTTAGTGCTTTCGGCAGGTTCTGCTTTAATGGATGAATATTCTGAAATACCATATAATACAGGATATTCTTATTTTATGATGGCAGAATATGGTAAATCAAATACATGGTTCAGAAGATATATTGAAAATAGTGGCGTGAGAGAAGTAAAAAAGAATGATGCCTTATTGCGAATCGCTGATGGTTACTATCTGCTTCGTGAATACAAAAATGCAGTAGAATATTACGATAAGGCTGCGTTTATGGGTAAATTGGATAGAGATTATGCTATTTTCCAAAGTGCTTTAGCCAATGGTTTAGACGGAAATCTTAACGACAAGGCATCGCTTTTACAAACTTTGGTTTCTGATTATGAAAACGGAAAGTATAAATCTAGTCCATATATTGAAACAGCTATATTTGAGTTGGCAAAAACCTATTCCAATCCTCCGTTTAGCGATAATTCAAAAGCATTGGCCACTTACAAAAGATTACTCAAAGATTATCCGAATAGTGAGTTAAAATATTCTGCCATGCTGAACTTAGGCTTGGTTCACTATAATATGGAAAATGATGATGAGGCCTTAGCTGTTTTAAAAGAGGTGTATTCAAAATCTCCTGTGGCTACTGAACGAGACGAAGCATTCAATCAAATTAAAAGAATTTATGAAGAGTTAGGTAAGATAGATGAATTAGAAGCTTTCTTAAAATCTTCGGGTGTTAATTACGATACTGCTGAACTGGAGAAAACCATGTATGATGCGGGTAGAAACGCTTTCCTTGAAGGAAATTGTGATAAAGCAACTACTACATTTACCAAATACATTGAAAAATATCCTAGCGGTTCTTACTTATTAGATGCTCACTTCCAAAGAGCAGAATGTGAGAAAAAAGCTAATTTCATGAATGAGGCTTTAATGGATTACGATTATGTTTTGAAAACTTCATTTAACAAGTATTCTGAAAAGGCTGCTGAGTCTGCTTCTTACATTGCTTACAATTTAAATAAAATGCCTCAAGCATTAGGTTATTTCTTAAAATTAGAATCTTACAGTAATACTCCTAATGTGCTGTTAAATGCCAGAGAAAAAATAATGAACATTGCTTTTGATTTACATAAATGCGATACGGCTATTGCTTATGCTTCTAAAGTTATTGCTGATGAAAAAACAGATGGCAATCTTCTAATAAAGGCAAAAATTATAAAAGCTGAGTGCTTATTTGAAGCTCAAAAAATAGAAGAATCCAAAGTTTTATTTAATGATTTAAAATCTGATAAAGGAATAGCGGGAGCAAAATCGAATTATTATTTAGCTCAAATTCAGTATTTAGATGGTAAGTACAAAGACTCTGAAAAAGCCATATTTAGTTTAATTAAAGCTTATTCCGGATACCATTACTGGGTGGCAAAATCATTTATTCTGTTAAGTGATAATTATGTTGCGTTGAATGACCTATATCAAGCTAAAGTTGCACTTCAAAATGTAATTGATAATTACAAAGGCGATGATGAGTTGAGAGATGTGGCTTTAGAAAAACTTAGAATAATAGAACAAACAGAAAAAGACAATTCACAAAAGAGAACATCGGGAGAGTTAGAAATAGACCTTGGTAAAGGCGATGATTCTCAAGATAAACCTAATAAAGATAAAAATGAAAACCCTGAAGAATAAACTATTGATATTGGCTTTTGTATCGCCTGCTTTAGTGATAGGACAGGGCGGTATAAAAAATAATGAGGACATTATTATTACTAAAAACAAAGAGTTGGTAGTAAAAAATGCCAGAAAAATATCTGAAACCCCCAATATTGAAGATACTACTAAAGTAATTCCTGAATTAAATTATCGGTTTATTCAACATCAGTATCCTGTTCGATATGAAGTTGACCCTATACAAGCCGCAAATATTAAAAACGATAAACTGATTAAATTATACAACGGTTATGTTGTTGCGGGAATTGGTACAAATTTGACCCCTTTGTTAGATGTATATTACAATTCAACAAGAGATAAGTTTAAATCTTTGGGCTTTAGAGCCAAGCATTTTTCAAGCAACGGAATTAATAAAATTGATTACAGCTCTTTTAGTGAAAATAGTGTTGAGCTTTTTGGTAAGAAGTTTATTGACGACTATGCTTACGGTTTGAATGGAGGGTTTGACAGAAATATGATTCATTTTTACGGATTTACGCCAAGCCCGTTGATTAATATTACTGAACCTAATGATATCAGACATATTGTGAGTAAATTTAACTTGGGAACTAGTTTTAGTTCAGTTGGAGTAGATACCAATAGAATCAATCATAATCACAGTATTAATTATCAGTATTTATTTTCAAACTATGCTATGGATGAGCATTACCTGGTTGCTTCGGGTGATGTAGGTAAGTATTACGGTAAAGAATTTTATCAATTGATAGGTGGATTCGATTACAATAATTATTCTGCTGAAAAAGACTCATTAAATAATGGTATTATTCGATTCAGACCGCAAATTACAACTACTAACAAGAAGTGGAGAATAAGAGTAGGGTTAAATATTAATGCCGATGTAGCTACTTCTGCTAAGTTTCATTTTTATCCGGTTGCAGACTTTAAGTTTAACATAGTGGATAACATTATTGTTCCTTATGGTGGTATTGAAGGCGGAATAAATCGAAATAACTTTGATAGCTTCTTTTCTGATAATCCTTTTGTAAATCCAACATTACAATTACGTAATACAAACAATAATTACAGAGTATATGGTGGTATTAAAGGAAGCTTGAGCAAGCGATTAACCTTTGATGCACATGTGGAAAGAAACAAGTTTAGCTCCATGCCTTTATATGTTAAAAATACTGCCGGAATTAACAGTAAATTTGATGTGATTTATGACACTGTAAAGGTTTGGGAGTTTGGTGGTGAGTTGGCATATCAGCAAAATGAAAAGTTACGATTTATTGCTAAAGGTCAATATTTTATGTATGATCAGTTAAATGAGTTGAAAGCATGGCATAAGCCGGATTATAAGTTTTCTTTACTAACCAAATATGATTTAAAAGATAAAATTGTTGTAAGTTTTGATGTGTTTGTATGGGGACAGCAATTTGCAAAAACAGATAGTTTAATAAACGGAAGAACAGAAGTTATAGCACAAAAGATAAATGGCTTTGTAGATGCCAACCTTGCTGTTGAATATCGTTATACAAAAAGAATTTCAGCGTTTATCAGGTTTAATAATATTGCTTCAGTAAAATACTACAGATGGCAAGATTACAGAACTCAGCAGTTTAATGTTCTTGGAGGACTTACTTTTTCGTTTTAGTTAAACCGCTTTTAAATTTTAACCCTTTATAAGATAGGAGTGAAGCCTGAATAGAACCAACTCTAATTTCAGATTCAATTTCTACGGGAATTTTGTTGTTGTCATCTGTTACCCACACAAACATATTCTCGCCACCTTTAAATATACTTCCTTCTAATAATAATGCGCTAAATTTTATGGTATTTACCTCACCGTAATTTCGACTTTTAATGGTTTCTTTTCCCAAATATCTTATATAGGTAGTGTATGAATTATTATCAATCATTAAGTTAATGGGAATAGAGTCGTTTACTTTATATTTTGAAAAATCAATGCATCTTGCATAATAAATCATAGAGAGTGGGTCGTAGGTTTGAGATTTGATTTTTACGGTGTCAATTTGTAGTGGGGTTTTGTGCTTTTTTACGATAGTATAGACTTCGTTTTTTCTGAAATTAAAAAGATATTTTTCGTCTATTGCGTCTCCGCCTTCTCTCACACTTCTACTGAAAATAATAGGTTTCAATGTGTTTTTATCAGAAATGGCTTCATAAGTATCTCGTACTTTATAAAACCAATCCCATTTTTTCAAGCTTTTTCCAAAGCTATAGAAGTGATAATAGTCTTTGTCTTTGTAAGTAGTGTCAAGTATAGAAAAACTTACCTCTCCGGCATCAACCCACACTGCCTTCCAGTGGTAATGAATTTCATATTGAATGACTTCTCCAGTTTGGAAGGGTTTCGATTGAGCTAATAAGGAATAAAAACCATTCGCAAATAAAGCAACTAGAAGTATGTATTTGGATGGTTTCATGTTTTGTAAAGATAAAAAAACCGCATCCATAAATGAAGGCGGTTTTTAAAAGTTTTATGTGGTTGATTTACTCAACTACCACTACTAAATACTTTGAAGCAGACCAAAATTCTTGGTAATTGGTGATTTCAATTTTCTCTACTAATCCTTTATCATTTGGTGTTGCTTTATAAGATGATGAAGGGTGAGTGGTGATAATCTTAATTTTTTTGTTTCCTACCGGAACAGTGGTAAACTGTGTAATATCAATTTGTGTAAAATATTTTTTATTGAAATCATCTTTTAGTATGGTGTTTTTACCAATTCCAACAAATCCACCTTCTTTAGTCAATACCCCATTTTCGATAAGCTCTTTAGATGTTCCGAAACAATAAAACGCAGTATTCAATTCGTCTGTTTTTTGCCCTAACTCTTCTATTCTTTGATTATACTCATCAAACAATACTTTCATTTGTTGGTCCATGTTTGCTAGTTGAGTTTGTAGTTCAGCTATTTGCGCATCTTTTTCCTGAATTTGCTGAGATAGGCGTTCAATCATTTTTTCAAACTCGTCTAATCTTAAATTAGATTTTTTTACCTGACTTCTCAGGTTGGCAATGGTTTGCTTATTTTTTAATAATAAATCATTAATCATGCTTATGTCCGATACAATTTTCTCCTTAGCATCTTGATTTCCTTCAATGTTCTCCGGAGCTACAGAAACCAACTTCTCTCTTTCTTTAATCTCATCTAAATTAGATTGTATTTCATTAAAAGACTCAAAGTATGAGTTTACTAATGAGTCGGTATTTCCTCTTTGTGACTGAAGTTGTTCTTGAAGGTTATACTTTTCTTCGTTTAATTCAGCTATTTGCTTTTCTAATTCTTCATTTTTACATCCGATAAATGGAAGAATAGCAGCTATAAATAAATAAGATAACTTTTTCATAATTGTTTCAATGTTTTTACAAAGATATAAAGAGAAAGGAGAGGAGAGAAGAAGAGTTCAAATTAATTCCAAATAAAGAAGTTATTGTTTCTTTTTTCGATACTGTTTTTAACGGTGTAGATTTTATGTGCAATTACCGCAAAAAGCTTGTCGTTATTATTTAACCAGCTTTGTGAGGCTTTATCACCATCTCCGGCCTTAGCAACAATAGAAAGCATTTCAAAGCCATTTTTTCTCAACCAATTAATGGCTTCAGGGTCGCCTTCGGCACCATTGATTAAAGCCAATAAATGAGGATAGCCATTTTCTATCAACCATTTTTTAGCGCTGTCTCTATTTTGAAGTGCAACACAGAATGTACTTAGTTCAGGATATCCATTTTTTGTGAGCCATTTGGTGATTTCTTTATTTCCCGAAATGGCCTCACCCCATGCTAGCAATATTTTAGAAGGATAATTTTTACTCATATACTAGATTGGACTTAAATGACAAAACCAAATTTACCCATTTTTTTAATTACTTGAATTTTTTTCTTCATAAATCCATGCGCTTTGGTTCACAGATTGCCTAATTTTATTAAGATTTGCCTCAGCATCAGTTAACTTTTTACTGGAATAGCCGCTTACCATATAAAAGCCGTCTTTCCTAGGAATAACAGTAGATTCATAGTTTTCTGAAGTTTCGGCACTTAAACGCTCGGCATTTTGTTTTATTTTAAAACTACCAATAATTATGTGGTAAACTATTTCAGAATTAGAGTTTTTAGTTGTTTCAGCCGGAGTCGTAATAACGTTTTTTGGAGCTAGAGTCGGTTTTTCAGCCGTTTCTTCTTTGATAGTAGTATAACTATTCGGTCTTTCAACCTTCAT
>JAUHYR010000041.1 GCA_030426475.1 Bacteroidia bacterium | reverse complement strand
AAACCAATCACCATTACCGCAAAAATGCAAGCCAATACACTACAAGAAGTTGAAGTAGTCGCAGATATTGCAAGAGCCAGAGAAACGCCTGTAGCATTTAGCACCATCACGCCAAAAAAAATTCAGGAGGAATTAGTTTCACAAGATATTCCGATGCTATTAAACTCTACACCGGGCGTTTATGCAACACAAACAGGCGGTGGAGACGGTGATGCAAGAATTACCATCAGAGGTTTTAATCAAAGAAATATTTCTGTAATGCTAGACGGAATTCCCGTAAATGATATGGAAAACGGGTGGGTATATTGGTCAAACTGGTTTGGGCTAGATGCCGTAACAAGAAGCATTCAAGTGCAAAGAGGATTGGGAGCTACAAAAATTGCAAGTCCGGCAGTAGGAGGTTCTTTAAACATTATCACACAAGGAATTGAATCAAAAAAAGGTGGGAGTGTTAAACAAGAAGTAGGAAGTAACGGGTTTTTAAGAACCACTCTAGGTTTAAATACCGGTAGGTTAAAAAACGGATTTGGAGTTACTTTTGCCGGCTCTTTTAAAACAGGTGATGGCTGGGTTGACCAAACCTGGACAGAAGGCTATTTCTATTATTTAAAAATTGAAAAGAGCTTAGGAAAACATTTGCTGAGCGCCTCTGCAATGGGTGCTCCACAAAGTCATGCGCAACGTTCTTTTACTAAATCAATAGCCTATTATGATGCTCCAACTGCTGAAAAACTAGGTGTTACCGATTCTGTTTCTTTTAATGAAATAAAAGGCTACGGAACACAATTTAACTCACATTGGGGTTATGTAAAAAGATATAGAGGCCCAAATAACGATACCATATTTGCTAATAGAGAAGTATTAAATGAAAGAGTGAATTATTATCATAAACCTCTATTCACACTAAAAGATTTTTGGAGTATCAGTGACAAACTTTATCTATCAACCATTGCCTATTTATCTATCGGAAACGGTGGCGGAACAAGTTTAAATACCAGCAGTCCAAAGGTTGACCAACTTGGACAAATTGATTTTCAAACCTATTATGACAACAATGCATTTGGTCCTTTTAGCATAGATCCCTCTATTGATTCTACAGAGAGAAAATCCGGAACTTATTTAAGAAGCAGCATAAACAATCATTTTTGGTACGGAGCATTAGCAACTTTAGAATATAAAATGAATGATAAGTTCACTTTATCGGGAGGCGTTGATGCTAGAAGCTATAAAGGAGAACACTACAGAGAAGTTTATGACTTATTAGGAGGAGATTATGCTGTTGAAAAATCTAATGCTAACGAAAAGGACGGCATTAAAAGAGAAGGCGATAAAATTGGCTATCATAATGATGCATTGGTAAAATGGGGCGGTTCATTTTTACAGTTAGAATTTAGTAACTCATTGTGGTCAGCTTTCATAAACGTTTCCGGAATATATAACGGATATAAAAGAATTGACTACTTCCGACCAAAAGAAATTACTGTTGGAGACACCGTATTAACGCTTGGTTATAACGACACTATAGATTATAACGGAACTGTTTATACTCACTTTTCTGATGGAGTGGATTATTCCCAAACCGATTGGAAATGGATTCCCGGTTATACCGTTAAAACAGGCGTAAATTATAACATTAATGAATACCATAATGTTTTTGTGAACTTTGGTTATCTGTCTAGAACACCAAGATTCCAAAACGTAATTGACTTCAACAATAAGTTTTTCAGGGATATTAAAAATGAAGAAGTAAAAGCTGCAGAATTAGGTTACGGAATCAAAAAGAAAAAATACGCCATCAACTTAAACGGGTATTATACTTTATGGGAGAA
Organism: Bacteroidia bacterium; assembly: GCA_030426475.1. Lineage (GTDB taxonomy): Bacteria > Bacteroidota > Bacteroidia > Flavobacteriales_E > Vicingaceae > CALALS01. The sequence continues at coordinate 24,130 of JAUHYR010000041.1, read as the reverse complement.
TAAACCCGCTGACAGAGGACAAACAGTGCAAATTGATGGAGAAAACGTGTCTGTAAATATTAACGGATTAAACGCACTTCACATGGGTGCTGAACTAGATTTTGCTATTAACATTACAAAAAAATTAGAGTTTGAAGGACTTGCTTCTTTGGGTGACTGGAGATGGAACTCTACCGACTCCGTAAAAATTTATGATGACAATCAAAAACTTTTAGCAACCGTATTTTTTGATGCAACAGATGTTCATGTAGGTGATGCCGCACAAATGCAGTTTGCCTCTAGCTTAAGATATCAAATTATTAAGGGGCTGTTTGTAAAAGGAAAATGGACGTATTTTGGAAAACAATATTCACAATTTGACCCTCTAACTTTGTATGATGAAGATGCCGGCAGAGACTCTTGGCAGGTTCCTGATTACCAATTATTTGAAGTGTTTGCAGGTTATCGCTTTAAAATTGAAAAAACTACATTTGACTTAAATTTTGGAGTATTGAATTTATTAAATAGCGTATATATTTCCGATGCGCAAAACAATGACAGTTTTGCCACACCATATAATGACTTTGATGCAAAATCAGCAGGCGTTTTTTATGGCATGGGCAGAAGATTTAACACCTCTTTAAAAATTACATTTTAATATCATATTATGAAAAAAATTACAAGTATTCTTTCAATTTTAGCCACTGGCTTTTTAATGGCTCAAACAACAACACTTCCTACTTCATGGAGTTTTAGCACAGCGAACTTACCCAATGGTTGGACAGAAAGTGGAACAGGTTTTTATACAGGTTCAGGAAACACTCCTCCTGCTTGCAAATTAGACAATACAGGAGATTGGGTTCAAATTTCTTTTTCAGATGCTCCGGGTCAATTAGACTATTATTTAACAGGAAATAGTTTTTCAGGAGGAACGTTTACCGTTCAAGAATCTGTTAATGGTACAACATGGACAACTTTAAGAACCATTACAAGTCCACCTTCAGGAAGTTATCAGCAATATATTGATAATCCAAACGGCACCAGCAGATATATCCGATTTTACTATACCAATAAATCTTCAGGAAATATTGGCTTAGATGACATTAATTTAGCTAAAGCTCCGGCAGGTCCGGGACCCGAAATTGAAATGTCATACCAATCAACTGTTCAGCCAAGTGGTTCGCAAGTTGCATTTTCTTCTCCTGTTTTAACTCCAAAAAATATTGTATTTAAAGTTGAGAACCAAGGCACTACAAACGCATTAACCATAAACACCCCTACTATAAGCGGTGCTAATGCTTCTGACTTTAGTGTAACATACAACCCAACATCAGTTGCTGCAGGAACAACTGATAGTATTATTGTACAGTTTACTCCCGCATTATCAGGAACAAGGTTAGCAACTTTATCAGTGGGCAATAATGATGGTGATGAAAATCCATATTTAATAAACTTATACGGTGTTGGAGGAAATTATGCAACTGAACCTATTACACAGCCCACTAATTTGACGTTCAGCGGAACTAAATCATACAGAGTATTTGGAACCTTTACAGCAAACACTGCTGATGGGTATCTGGTAGTAATGAAAAAAGGTTCTGCGATTACAGGAAGCCCTGTAGATGGAACGGTATATATACAAGGCGATGCAATAGGTGGAGGAAAAGTGGTAAAAGTAGGCACAACAACTAACTTTTCTCCTAATGAAATTTATGCTAGTACAAATTATTTTTTCCAGGTTTATGCTTATAATGGATTTGGTCAATATATTAATTACAATACCACTCTTCCTTTATCGGGAAATGTTACCAGCTCCGGAGCAAATATTGGAAATTACTATAACAGTATAAGCGTTAATTCACCCACATTTTTAAGTGATTTAACTGCTAAAGTTAATCCACACTCACAAATTTATTACAGTTGGTATCCTCAAACCATGATTGATTTGTTTGCTGCCAGAGATACTACAGGAGGGCAAAAAGTAGTAACTTGTATTTATAGCGATGACCAATATATTTATACACAACCATTTACCTGGGCATACATGAGCAGAGAACATGTTTTTCCTAATAGTTGGATGCCAAACATTACAAGCAACGATTATGAATACGATGACCAACACAATCTTTACCCTTGTGAGTTTACTAATACCAATCAGGTTAGAAGTAACTATCCTTTAGGTGAAGTAGTTACCATTTACGGGCAATATAAAGAAGGGAAAATTGGAACAGATATTAATAACAATCAAGTTTTTGAGCCTAAAGATGAAGCCAAAGGAGATGCCGCTCGTGCTATGATGTATATGTGTGCTGCTTACCATGGCATTAACAGTAAAAGCTGGTACTTACCCGTTCAGCAAGACCAGAATATTATAAAAAGATGGCACTGGGATGATTTGCCTGATGCAAAAGAAATAGCTCGTAACGACTTTTTAGATTCATTACAAGGAAATAGAAACCCGTTTACAGATAGTGTTCATTTTGCTTGTTACATTGATTTTAAAACCATGACAAAAATTAACAACCCTTCTGTTCCTTGTGCAACTTTAAGTATAAAGACTCAGCCAAAACAAACTGATTTTGTGAAGGTATTTCCTAATCCTGCAAACAACTTTATAACAGTAGATATTTTTACACTGAATAAAAATGAGGCTACTATTCTGTTAAGAGATATTAAAGGAAATATTGTAAAGCAAGAAGTGGTAGAACCTTCTAGTTCATATCAACCCATTAAATGGAGCGTTGATAATTTCTCTAAGGGAGTTTATACCATAGAAATGAAAACTATTGAAGGAATCAGCATTGAAAAGTTAGTTATTCAATAAAAAAGTTTACTCCATTAAAAAAGCCCAATCAAAATTGATTGGGCTTTTTCATTATAAGATGTTTTTTTATTTCAGTGAAAACTTAACCGGTAGATTATATCTAATTTTAACGGGCTTTCCTCTTTGAGAACCAGGATTAAATTTAGGTAAAGAAGCAATCATTCTTTTTGCTTCATCATCTAAAGCAGCTCCTCCGGAAACACCTTTTAAAATATCCACATCAGTTACTTTACCGTCTTTATCTACTACAAAAGTTACGAAAACAGTTCCCTGAATTCCTGCTTCTTTCATCATTGGCGGATATTTTTGAACTTTTGCTAAATGCTGAAAAATCTTTTGTTGCGTACACTGGTCTTTTTGCATTTTATTAGGCATATTCTCACAACCGGGAAGTGTAGGCATATTTTCAACAGAAACGAAAATTTGCTCTTCCTCTTCCTCTTCTTCTTCAAATACAATATCTACTACTGTATTTTCATTAGCTTCTGTATTAATCTCCAATTCTTCTTCAATTTCTTCCTCATTCTCCACAATATTTAAAATTTCAGGAGCTGCTGGTGGCGGTGGTGGCGGTGGCGGTGGTGTTTCTTGTTGTGTAATAGGAATAATTTCATCCTCAATTTCGATATTCAAGTCGCCTAAATCAAAGTTTCTATCTTCATACTGACGCCACTCAAATGCTACTAACACAAAAGCTAGAGCAACAAGTAAACCAGCCATAAAAAACACACTCTTCTTGTTTTCTAAGTCTGCTTGTTTTGTTTTCTTTGGTTCCATAACTAATACAGTTTACGGGTTAAAGTTAATAAAATTGTTTTTTGAATGGATGATTTAGTTCGACTTTTTCATTTTCGGTAACCACAACTTAAAAATGAGCAATCCCACCAAAGCACCGGAAACATTTGCCAGTACATCGTACCAGTCTCCGCTTCTACGTATAAAGATGTATTCTTGTAAAATTTCCATAAACATTCCATAAAAAACAGGCAACAAAAACCCTAACCAATAGATTTTCAGTGACTTAATTTTATAAAAATGATGGTATAAACTCCTGCAAAGCAAAAATGAAAATACTAGGTAAATCGTAAGATGAATAAGTTTATCAAATCCATCAAACGGACTTTTGGGAAATCCACTACCCGGCCATGCACTTAGTATTAAAATACAGCCTGCCCAAAAAACAGGAAGAATAAATTTTGAAATGGCGAACAATTATTGTCCTATGTGCGCTTTGTAGTCATCTGCTGACATTAATTCGTCAAGTTCAGATGCATTTGCAATTTTAACTTTTACCATCCAGCCTTCACCGTAAGGGTCAGAGTTAACCACCTCAGGAGAAGAATCTAATGCTGAGTTTACTTTTAAAACTTCTCCGCCAATTGGCATAAATAAGTCTGAAACCGTTTTTACTGCCTCAACAGAGCCAAAAACTTCTTCTTTATTAAGTGTATCGCCAACAGTTTCAATTTCAACATAAACGATATCACCCAATTCGCCTTGTGCAAAGTCTGTTACGCCTATGGTTGCTACATCACCTTCTACTTTCACCCATTCGTGATCTTTGGTGTATTTAAGTTCTGATGGAAAGTTCATTTGTTTGGTTTTAAAAATCTGTCAAATGTAAAAAAATATTTATTGGGCAAGATTAAATCTTAAACTAATTCCTGCATTGGTATTTCCAGTTGGGTAAGAAGCTGAAGTTTTAGGTTTAGTAAATACTCGGTCAAAATAAGCTTGTACGTTTAAGCTTCTACTTATTCTATAGTCTGCGGTGATTTTTAGTGACCAAATATTTTGCCCGCTGGTTACTTGATTGCTACCATCGCTAATTAATCTAATAACGGTTAAATTATCTCTAATAGAAAAGTCTGTCCGCACATCCAGGTCAGATTGTAGTTGTCTTTTATCAGGTCCTACTTTAAATAATTTTAAGTTTTTGAATTTGTAACCCGTTCCCACTACAAACTCATTTCCTTTGGTTAAAGTAACTTGGTTGTTTGCCATAGAAAGTGAAATGTTTCGGTCTTTTCTATACTCAAACCTCAGGTTTAAGCTGTTTTTTAATCTTGTATCAATACCTATCAATGGAGATAGTTGTTCAAAAATAGAAACTCCTGTAATTAAGTTTTCGGAAATAATATTTCCATTAATCATGTCCCTGGCATAAGCATTACCCTGGTCATCACCTTGGTAGTTTAAGTTTCTGGTAAATGAACTTACGTTAAACGAAGAACGATAACCATGATTTAAACTTACCGATTGAAAAATGTCTTTCAGAGGGGCCCATTTAGAAAGTCCGTCAAAAGTAATTCGCCAGTTTGGCAACGGTAATTGAGATTTTATTGAGTGGAGTTTCATTTTGGTTGGGTCGCTGCCACTATAACCGGCCATAAATGCATACATTAATACATCTTGTTGTGTGTTTCCATAACCGTCTGCGTAGCCATTTCCATCCACAAATCTGGAGCTATCATTTTGAGAACCTAATCGTTGAGAAATTTCATCTCTGCTATCTAAGAAATTTTGAAATACTTGTGAGAAATACTCTTTTTTAGCATCAGTAACATTTACAAAAGCCGTTTTCCAGGTAAGATAAGATACACTCATATTACCGCTAAAGGTTGGAGTAGTATTAAAGTCAAACATTTGAGTGGTATCATTAAAATAATAAGGTTGAGAGAAATTTTCGGAATAGTTCTTATTCGCATTTAACTCAATTCTTAATGAATTCCATGGACGAATGGTAGCTCTTGCGCTATAATTTTCTGTTTGAGTTTTTCCGTAATTATAAACTAGCGCAGGATTTCTTACCAACCAGTTTTTTTCTGAGAACTCAGATAAATAATCTGGTTCCTGAAAGCCTAGTACAAATGGATATGATGGTGCATTAAATCCTGATTCAAATCCCATCATATAGGTTTCAAAACGATAACCAGGCAATGATGTTCCTCTATTGTTTGAGTAAGTAAATGAGAGGTTTTTCACACTTAAAATCATTCTCGCCAACTCATCTTGAGGTCGGAACGGTATTTTATCATTTTTGTTTTTCTTTTCCTCTTTACTTTCTTCGGGCTTTTTCTCCTCTTTCTTTTCAGGTTGTTTTGGTGGTAGTGGTTCACCGCCTTTTTTAGCTTCACGTTTTGCTTTCCGTTCTTCCTTCTTTTTCTCTCGTTTTTCTTTTCGCTTTTTACGCTTGTCTTCTATTTGCTTTTTGGTTTTTCGCCTTTGGTCTAATTCCTTAAAATAGGGTACTTTATGGTAAAGTGTAGTCATATTAAACTGACCGTTTACGCTTGCAGCATTGGAGTTTTGGAGTGTGTGACCAACACTATCTGCACCAACGGGAGCTCTTTGCCAATCAAAATTCCCGGAGTATCTTGTGTTGACTGTTACCCAATTAAGTATTGGAATTTTATTAATTGGCACATTATAATTAAAGTTAAACCCTTGATGAAACTGAGTGTTTAATCCAAAATTCCTTACGCTTGTCCAAACGGAATCCTTCCATTCCTGATATTCGTCTTCATAGGCATCATTAACCCTTCCTCCTTTTTTCTGCGCTTCTTCAATTATTGCATTATTGGTGGCTTGATAGTCAAATGTCAGTGACTTAGTAAAGTCATGCCGTAAAGAGTAATCTCTTATCCAAGTGAAGTTTTTCTGATAAAATTCTGGCATTTCAAAATCAAAGCCGGTATTGTTTCTTGTTTTCCGTTCAGTATAACTTCTGGCAATAGAGTTTTGCATTGAAAACTGCTTAGGCATTAAGTAAAAATTGAAATCCTTGATAATATTCCAGGATTTCCCTTTCATAAACTTAACTTCCTTAAACGGTTTATAGTTTTTAGGATTATTATTGAAGTTATAAGTTAAGCCACCTCTGTAGGTTTTTGTAAAGTCTTTTTCGGTATTGATATCCCGCATAAACGTTTCTGAGTAGGCATAGGAAACCGCAAAATTTTCTATGTCATAAAAATGGTCTTTTTTCTTCGTTGGAGATTTATTTTTCCGAACATTAGTGAAGTTGATGCTTCTGGTTTTGTTATAAGTTTCACTTCTGACTTTAATGGAGTCTTGTTGCTCTCTGTCAGGAACTGATTGAACAAACTCATTAAACTCTAAATCCGGAGCAAGAGGGTTAAATCTAGGCTGCACCCACCCTTCACTTACTCCGTAATACATAGGAATACTTACATTAATTTTTTCAGGAACAAATTTCCCTAACTCTACATTAGTAGATAAATCATACGACTTTCTATATTCTTGTTGACGTTCATTTACCTTTTGTTCAATACTTCCAAAACCAGGAGTACTATAGGCTCCAGATAATGTTACCGTTCCTAAATCTGCAACCTGTGCCGTTGCTCTACCTATAGTTGCCCATCCTCCTTTGTTGTCAAATTCACTTAATCGTAATTCATTTACCCATAATTCAGCACATTTTGCCAGTCCATCATCACCGGGTCTTACGGGTCCGGCTTTGGGGTTTTTAAGACCAAACATAATTACCTCAACTTCTGCCAGATTTGGATTTCCCTTTACCCTTATCGTATTATCTCCATCCGACTTTTCATAGGGTTTAATATTAGATGCTCCAGAGCTGGGAACAAGTAGTTGTGCATTCCTTTCCACTTTTAAGTCTAAAAACTTCTGAAATTGCAAGTCTAGTTCATTTTCCAAAGGCCAGACTGTTCTTTGGTCTGATTCATTATTAGTGTCGTAATTACCCGCTGGAGTAACACGCATAGGAATTTCATATTCGTAATAGTTGTTATTAAAGTCTGTTCCAAACCTTACAATTAACGAAACATCTCCATCATTTAATGGAGAGCCATCTGTTCCCACATTCACATGCGCAAAAGCTTTTATTCGCTTATATCGCCTTATATCTAAATTAAATTTCCGGTAGGCCGCCCGGACGTCTCCATCATTTAAGTTGCAGACATTAAGTTGCAATGATTGCTCATTTAATTGTCTGATTGTACCAAAACTGTTGCTAGGGTCAATTTCTCTCTGAATACCTGGAGGAATAACATAGTTTACAGGGTCTTTGTCTGAGTTTTCTTCTAAGTTAACTGCATTAATATCAAAAGCGGTATTGCCATCATCTGTTCAAATATATTCACCAGGATCTAATAAAGACTCATTGTATTTTCTCCATTCTCCTCTTAATAAATCTACTCGTGCAAACCTTACTACTACAGGTTTTGAAAACCCTTTCAAGAAAATTCTCATAAATCGAATAGACCTAAAGTCATTAATATCTCCAACTACTTTATCCGGACTAAAAACAGGAATTTTGAATTGATACCAGTTTACCGTCTTACTTCCATTTGGGGTATTTACCGTTCTTGAAGCAACATTTGTTATATAATTATTACCTACATTGCTCGGATTAACATCTTGAGGAGTCAATCGAATTCTATATTGGAAATAATTTTCACTTTGGTCAAGATTATTGGTTTGATTAATATCCTCTACATCGGGCAATGTTGTAGCATTTGTAGGATATGGGTCAGAATCGGTAGAAGAGTTCCCTTCCATCCCATTATACTCTTTATACCTTCTTAAAATATCAAAAAGAGAGTCGTCATAGTCAGTCCCTCTAAAATAGTGAAAATTATCTGCAGAAGGGTCAGCTTTTATTTTTTGTACGGCATTAGAATTATTTACAAAACCGCTAACGGCATTAAGGTAATTTGCAAAGAACTGAGTTTCTTCTTCGCTTCTTAATCCATCTAAACCAACATCCTGAAAAGGTCGGGCATCGGCATTATTGTCAAAAGCATTAACTATAGATTGACTAGAAGGAACCCTACCCCAGTTGGAAATAGTGTCTCCTGATAAGTCTTGAGCATCTGCCAAATTAGTTGGAAAGCCATTTTCAAATGATTTTTTACCATCTCGCAAAATATCTTCCGATATATTTCCTAAATTTAGATATAAATCTCCTCCTGAGTGATTAGGGTCTCCATCCTCAGGGTTAAAAGGATCCATCATCCAAAATTCCTCCCCATCTAGTAGACGGAGATGCTAATTTACCTGTGGTTGGGTCTAAACCGGCTGAATAAGCCGTTGGCTGAACATCATAATTATAAGGACCTCTCTCTTCAGGATAATAAGCTAAATCAAGCATAGAGATATTGGTAACAATATTATTTTGTAAATTCTTATTAGGGAATACTTCCGTTTCTAAAACCTGGCGTTGGTAATGATTTGATTGAATATCATTATCATTCTTAATGTGATCCGGTGTGGTATTATCTCCTCTCCAAAATAGAGGGTCTATTACATACCAAGCCAGTTTTGCCCTATTATATCCATACGAAACATCATTTACTAAATTTCCTTCAGGAAATAAATCATTTTGCTTTTGTGGAGTGCTAGCCAATACCCAATTACCTATGCTCCTCATATCTATTGAAGATTGGCTTCCTTCAAAATCATCTATATAAGAGGTTCCATCTTTTCCTATTGCTCTTGAGTTACCGGGCAATAAATGTGCAAACTCTCCTTGAACGGTTAATGATGACATTTCCTTAGTAGAATAAAGAGGTAATAAGTCGGCAATACGCGTTAAAATAGGTGCTTCGGTTGTGTAAGTTCCGTCAACTCCCCAGATAGTATTATTTACGGGTTCATTGCCAATGCTAATTTTTCGGGTAATTGGTCGTTCAGAATAATTTAAAATGGTACCTCCTACATTTAATTTATCATTAAACTTATAATCAAATCTGGAGCCCATTAAGCCCTTTGTTTGAACCGCAAAAAGGGAGTTGTTTTGTAAGGATATTTTTATGGATTGACCGGATTGTAAAATCCCTTCGTTAAGTATTTTTACTCTTCCAAGGTTGTAGTCAACGGTATAATCCACATTTTCTACCAATTGTCTTCCACCTGCTGTAACCACTATTGAACCCTGCGGAATATTTAATGCATTTAAAGAAATATCTGAACTTGTGGAAGAAGAGTATTGTCCTTTAAATGTAAACCTGTTTTTGTTTGCATCTTGTGATGCAAGTGTTTGGGTAGTTGTATAAAGAGAGTCAAACGCATACTTTTCTGCAAGCGCAGCTTCGCTGGATGAAAACTGCCGCCTCAGATGAGAGCCAAATGGCTCCAAGACAGGAAAATAAATTCTACCATTTTGAGGGTTTACGGTAACATTTGGAATGAAATCAAACACTCCGTCAGAATAAGGTAAGCTGTTGGTATTTATTTTATCAAGATTTAATACCGTAATCAAAGGGCGACTTTTAACAGAACCTTCAGGGATAAATGGTATTTCTACTCCGGTAGCTGTGTTTAAATACCATATATTAAAAATAAAGTCTTTTGCTGTAAGATTGTAAGCGCCTATTGAATACACGTTTTTCATCATTAAGTCCCACAAAGGAATCTTAGTGTTAAGGTTTGTTCCTTTTATTAATTTTAGTTGAAGTGCATCGGGTGGAGTAATACCATCAGTGGAGAATTCTCCCACTTGATAAACCCTTCCGTTATATGTGTACTGAAAAGCAACGGCTAAAACCTGATCATTTTGTAAAGAAGTATTTAAGGATATATAGCCTAATTGAGTATTTAGTGTATATTGAGAAGGGTCTAATAATATCGCATTTTCTACTATTTCATAATCGGTAGCATTTACAAAACCAAGATTATTTAAATCAACTACTGCTTTACTTGTGTTTCTAAAGTTTCCGGCATACCCTCCGTTTAAGTTAGCATATAAATTATTTGAATTGTTGGTAGGTATCAGCAAACCTGAGCTGGTAACCTTCGCCTTATTATAAATGTTTGAAGGATCTCCTTCGCCCAAATCCATAAAGGCTATAATATTTCTTGTGTTTTGTGTGGTAAAGTTAGTATTGGTCTTCCACACCTCCACTTTTGTAATTGTAATTCTGGAGTTTATAACCGGAGGAGATGCAAGTGAAGTTTCATAATTGTCTCTAAAGTATTGAGATAAGAAATAGTGTTTGTTTGCTTCGTAATCTGCGGCAGATTTTTCAAATTTTTGAATTTGAGCCCCACCGGTAATTTCAATATCTTTTTTCTCCCCCTTTTCTTGTGATAAAATACTAGTTACCGTTAACCGACCAAACTTCATTTCTGTTTTTACCCCAAAAAGCGTTTGACTTCCTGTAATAAGTGAACCCTTTAAAGGTAAAGAAACGTTACCTGCTTCTATTTTTTGTAAAATCTCATCTTCATAGCCGGTATATTCTACTTTCATTTGGTTTTCAAAATCAAAGGTAGCTTCTGTGTTAAAGCTAGTAGTAAGCTTCATTTTGTCACCAATATTTCCAATAACATTTAGCTGTATTCTCTCATCAAAATCGAAAGTAGTAGTTCTCCGTTGATTAACAGGTAAAATAGGATTATCTCTTCGTGAAATATTTACTCCAAGTTTAATTTCAGCTGTTCCTTGCGGTCTAATATCAATGGTATTCCCGCCAAAAATGCTTTCAAATGCTTTACTATTTACTTTTAAGGATGGGGCAAATCCTTTAGTTTCTTCTTGGGTTTCTTCTAGTGATTTTTGTTTCCAGTATTCTCTATTTGCCTTCTTTAAATCATATTGAAGATATTCTTCATAAGTCATTAACTCAGGTCGCCTATAATCTCTTTCCCCAATCTGCTCCTTGTATGTATAAGTTCCTGTTTCAGGGTCATATTCATATCCGGATTTTATATTAGAGGGCTTGTTTCCGTATAAACCTCCACTTTCATTTTCATTGAATGGATAAATAAGCTCGGGAGAGTCAACAGGAAAAGATAATCCTTCGTAAAATGAGGTAATATAATTTTCTTCAAAGCCCTTTTTTTCTTTTGCTGAGGAGTTAGAAGTAAGTAATAACCACCCTGTACCAACAAAAAAGGCAACGGCAAATAAGTGTTTGAACTTATATGTCTTTAGATGTGCGATTTGTTATAAATTTTTTAAAGCAAGCTTTATCAGTTCCTCAACACGGGCTTTCCCTCCTACCTCTTGAAATGCTTTGTTTATTGCTTTTTCAGCTACATTTTTCTGAAAACCTAAAGCAACCAGTGCTGTTAACGCTTCTTCTTTAACTGTATTGTGTGATAATATATTTTCTGCTGTTTTTAAACTCACTTTGCCAAATTTATCCTTTAAATCTAGGATTACTCTTTGTGCTGTTTTGGGTCCAATTCCTTTTATACTCTTAATTAAAGAGACATTTTCATTTACAATAGCAGACTTTATTTCTTCGGCTGATAGAGATGATAGCATCATCATAGCAGTTGAAGACCCGATACCGGAAACGGAAATTAGGTGACGAAATAAGTCTCTTTCATCGGCTTCATAAAACCCATAAAGAATATGTGCGTCTTCACGCACAATAAGTTGAGTCAATAATTTACACGATTCTTTTTCTGAAATTTTAGAATAGGTATTTAAAGAAATATTTAAGTGATAACCTACACCATTGCAGTCAATTACAATATGGGTAGGGTATTTCTCTGTTATTAATCCTTTAATATGGGCTATCATTATTGTCTTGTTTGAGCGTCAACTACTGCAATAGTAACCATATTTACAATTTCTCTGATAGAACTTCCCATTTGCAACACGTGAACAGGTTTTTTCATACCTAAAAGAATAGGGCCGATAGTTTCTGCTTTATTAATTTCCTGGACCATTTTATATGCAATATTTCCGGCACTTAAATTAGGGAAAATAAAAGTATTTGTTCGCTTTCCCGCTAAATTTGAAAAAGGATAAATTTCTTGCATTAATTCAGTATTTACAGCAAAGTTTGCCTGGATTTCACCATCTACCACTATTTCAGGATGATTTTTGTTAAGAAGTTCTACCGCTTTTCTCATTTTAACTGCATCTTCTCCGTCAGAAGAGCCAAAGTTTGAATAAGATAACAAAGCAATATGTGGTTTTACTCTAAACCGTTCTACAATTTTAGCAGTAAGTAAAGTTATATCAACTATATCTTCGGCAGACGGATTAATATTTACGGTAGTATCTGCAAAGAAGTAAGGACCATTTTTAGATATAATAACATACATTCCTGCTATTTTATCTACTCCGTCATCTTTACCTATTACTTGAAGAGCAGGCTTAATAGTGGAGGGATAATTTCTGGTAATTCCTGAAATCATTGCATCAGCTTTTCCTGCATCTACCATTGCAGAACCATAATAATTTCTTTCACGCATAAACTTCACAGCTTCAAACTTAGTAAGCCCTTTTCGCTTACGCTTATCGTGAAATATGGCTCCGTATTTTTCTCTGTTTTTTCTTTCTTTTTCTGATTTGGAGTCAATTATTTGAGTGCCGTCTAAATCTAATTGGTATTCTTCAATTAATCGATGAATTTTCTTTTCATTTCCCAAAAGAATTGGAATAGCAATCCCTTCATCTTTCACAATTTGAGCAGCCTTAAGAATTTTATAATTATCTGCTTCTGCAAAAACTACTTTTTTGGGGTTTAGTCTAGCTTTTTGAGTAATGTTTTTAATTAACTTGTTATCCAAGCCCATTCTAGTTTCTAATTCTTCCTTGTATTTTGTCCAATTAGCTATTTTCTTCTTTGCCACTCCTGATGAAATAGCAGCTTTTGCAACTGCAGGAGCTACTGTGGTCAACAGCCTTGGGTCTAAAGGTTTAGGAATAATAAAGTCTTTTCCAAAAGACAAATTAACTTCTCCATAAGCTTGATTAACCTCCTCAGGGACAGATTCCTTAGCCAAAGTGGCAATAGCTTTAGTAGCAGCTAATTTCATTTCTTCATTAATTCTGGACGCCATTACATCCATTGCACCTCTAAAAATAAATGGAAAGCCGAGCACATTATTAACTTGATTAGGATTATCTGAACGACCTGTTGCCATAATAATATCAGGTCTTGCATCAGTCGCATCTTTATATGATATTTCAGGGTCAGGATTAGCCAAGGCAAAGACGATTGGGTTTTTAGCCATGCTTTTAATCATTGTTTTATTAACTACACCGCCTTTAGATAAGCCCAAAAATACATCTGCTCCTTTTAAAGCGTCTGCTAAAGTTTTATGTTTAGTATCAATAGCAAACTTCTTTTTACTTTCATCTAAATCTTTCCTTGCTTTGCTTATAACACCTTTGCTATCAAGCATTATAATATTTTTACTTTTTACTCCCAGTGACATCCATAACTTAATACAAGAAATAGCCGCTGCTCCTGCCCCATTCACTACTACTTTAAGTTTCCCCATCACTTTTCCTGAAAGTTCTACAGCATTAATAAGTGCTGCTCCGCTAATAATTGCTGTACCATGCTGGTCATCATGCATTACCGGAATTGCTAATTCATCTTTAAGCCTCCTTTCAATTTCAAAACACTCTGGGGCCTTAATGTCTTCTAAATTTATTCCACCAAATGTTGGAGAGATAGCTTTAACGGTTTCAACAAACTTATCTACATCAGAAGCGTCCACTTCAATATCAAACACATCTATATCTGCAAATATTTTAAATAGTAACCCTTTTCCTTCCATAACAGGCTTAGCTGCATGTGGGCCAATATTTCCTAGCCCAAGTACCGCTGTACCATTAGAAATAACTGCAACCAAATTACTTTTTGCTGTGTATTTATAAACCTCATCTTCATTTTTAGCTATTTCTTTGCATGGTTCAGCTACACCCGGAGAATATGCCAACGACAAATCTCGTTGAGAATTATAAGGTTTAGTCGGGTTTATCTCAATCTTACCCGGTCTTCCTTGTGAGTGATAATCTAACGCTTCCTGTACTCGTCTATTTTTTGGCATTTTACAATTTTAATAAGCCTGTAAAGGTAAAAATTTGAACTGAAAGGAAAATATACTTATTTTGGAAAGATTTTTAGATAAAATCTATGCAAAAAATAGTTGTGTTTACAGGTGCTGGAGTGAGTGCGGAAAGCGGAATCAAGACATTTCGGGACCATGACGGGCTATGGGAAAATCATAAAATCTCAGAGGTAGCTACTCCTGACGCATGGAAAAAAAACCCAAAACTTGTATTAGATTTTTATAATGAAAGAAGAAAGCAACTTTTAAGCGCAAAACCTAATCAGGCTCATAAAATAATTTCTCAGCTACAAGAAAAATATGATGTTGAGGTAGTTACTCAAAACATTGATAATCTACATGAAAAAGCCGGTTCTAAAAAAGTTATTCATCTACATGGGGAATTAATGAAATGCAGAAGCACCGTTAACCCTAACCTTATTTATACCCTTAAAAGTTGGAAATTAAATATTGGTGACAAATGTGAATTGGGCTCTCAATTAAGACCGCATGTAGTATGGTTTGGAGAAGCTGTTCCAAATATGGAAAAAGCATATGAGGCCGTATCTAAAGCAGATATTTTTATTGTAGTTGGTTCTTCACTAACTGTTTACCCGGCTGCAGGGCTTATTAATTTTGTTATTCCCACAGCTAAAAAGTTCTTGATTGACCCAAATGATATAAGTATTCAAGATATTGAAAACTTAATCGTATATAAAGAAAAAGCCAGCTCCGGTATGGAAAGGCTGGCTCTTGAATTACTTTAAAATTTTCTTTTTATTTCGTTACCATGAATTTCTTGGTAATAATAGTTTTACTATCTACCATCATAGAATAAAAATACACTCCTGCCTGATAGTCAGCCAAGTTAATATTTACAACTCCATCTTTATTCAGTTTAGTAATTTCATTTACTTTCTCACCTAAAACATTGTAAACCGCAATGGTAGAGTTTTGAGGATTAGCAGAATTGTAAGCAATATTAATTGAATTTTGTGCAGGATTTGGGTATGCCTCAATATAATTATTTACATTTTTATTATCTTCTATTCCAGTTGCCCAAGTTGAAAATGTAACATCTACATAAGCACTATCCATTGGATTTCCTGAAACCCAAAAAAGACCTCTATACGTTGCTGAACCCGCAACGTTTTGAGGAATATGCTGTAATTTTGTAAGAGCATCTTTAGCACCCGGAGCTAAAACCAAACTGTCCTGAGGCATATTAGCAATTGGTGTACTTCCGGAAGTATATTCATTACAAGTAAACCCAAAGCAAAAACCGTTTTTTGTTCCATTTACTGAAACCAGTTCAAGTCTTTTAGCTCTAACAACTATTTGGTTACTTGAAGTATTCTCAATTTCAATATTAAAATTAATCTCTGTAGCAGTAACAGGACCAGAAACATTTTGAGATGTATTGGTCACAACACTACTATTGTCTTTATTTTTTAATTTAATAGACTGCGCTGAAGCAAATCCAATAGAGAAAATAAACGTAACGAGTAAAAGTTTTTTCATAAAATTCTTTTTTATTCTTTGTTAAGAACCCAAATTTAAACAAATTAATCTAAAAATTAGTAGAATTAATAATTATAATGGTATTGCTAAAATTAGCTTTCCAATAATTAATAACTGGAAATTATAGCAAAAAACTATTTTATATTACTTTTGGTGGTGTAAAATTGATGGCACACTCTTTGCAAACCTAGCTATCAATCCTAAAAAATTAGATTTATGAAAAAGTTATTTACTGTTTTATTGATTACGCTGATTTCATTTTGCTCTTTTTCTCAAGGAAATGAAAAAACCATACCGTCTGTTGAAGTTAAAACTCTTGATGGAGGAACTTTTAATACTGAGAATATCTCTAATGAAGGGAAACCAATTGTAATTAGTTTTTGGGCGACATGGTGCAGTCCTTGTAAAAGAGAACTAAATAATATTGCAGACATATATGAAGACTGGGTAGAAGAAACAGGTGTGAAGCTAATTGCAATTTCTATTGATGATTCTAGAAATATGGCAAAAGTTGCACCTTATGTTAATGGGCAAGGATGGGAATATGATGTTTATATAGACCCTAATCAAGATTTAAAAAGAGCGATGAACGTAAACAATGTTCCTCATACCTTTTTATTAGATGGGAACGGGAATATTGTATGGCAACATAACTCTTATGCTGAAGGAGATGAAGAAGAGCTTTTCGAAAAAATACAAAAATTAGCTAAAGACGGAACACTATAAATATTTGAGGGCTACTATGAATAAACAAAAAACCTTTTATGGGACTCTAAAAAAGTCCCTTTTTTTGCTTTTAATACCTATTGCTTCCAACCATATAATTGCACAGGATGACGAAAGTAATAATAGTAATACTGAACAAAATAAAATTGATGCCGGGAACATAAGTGGAAATTTTCAAGTATTAACACAGTTTTATCAGCCCGACTCGCTTATTGGTGCTAAAGATGTGCCGGAAGATGTTCTGATGAATGGTTTTTTGAACTTAAATTATAACAGAGGTAATTTTTCGGCCGGAATAAGATATGAAGCCTATCAAAATCCATTATTGGGTTACCCAACCGGATTTAAAGGACAAGGAATTCCATATAAATATGCTAAATATAGCCATGAAGATATTGAAGTAACTGCAGGTAATTATTACGAACAGCTTGGCAGTGGAATGATATTTAGAACTTATGAAGACAGAAACCTTGGTTATGATAATGCCATGGAAGGTTTTAGAGTAAAATACCAACCATTTGCGGGAGTACAATTGAAAGGGGTTATTGGCAAACAAAGGTCTTACTTTACTTTAGGGCAAGGAATTGTGAGAGGAATAGACGGAGAGATAACTATAAATGATTTATTTAAAAACCTGAAAGAGAAAAAAACTAAGGTTCTATTGGGAGGAAGTTTTGTAAGTAAATTTCAGCCCGATGAAGATGCAAATCTGGTATTACCTGAAAATGTAGGAGCATATGGCGGAAGATTAAATATTATAAGAGGCGGTTTTAATTTTATGGGAGAGTATGTTTACAAAATAAATGACCCGTCAGGAGATAATGGATTCATTTATAAAAATGGTGAAGGAGTATTAGTACAAACCACTTATTCAACCAAAGGCTTTGGATTATCTCTTTCGGCTAAGCGAATAGATAATATGAGTTTTCGTTCGGACAGAAATGCTGCGCTAACCAACCTTATGATAAACTATCATCCTGCATTAACCCGACAACATTCATATAACCTTTTAGCTACACTTTATCCATATGCAACACAACCAAACGGTGAAGTTGCCTTTCAAGGAGAATTGATTTACAAAATTCCTAAAAAATCTAAACTTGGAGGTAAGTACGGTTGGACCATCTTAGTTAACTATTCATCTGCTAATAATATTGACACAACGGGAATTTCAGGGATAGACTCTACCAGACAAGGTTATACCTCTGAGTATTTTAGTCTCGGAAAAGTATACTTTAAAGACTTTAATATTGAACTTGCTAAAAAATTTAGTAAAAGCTTTAAAGCTAAGTTAACCTATGCAAACATTGCTTACAACAAGGATGTGATACAAGGAAAAAGTGGTTATGGAGTAATTTATGCAGATGTTGTAGTAGCAGAAATGACTTATAAATTTAACAGTAAAAATTCTTTACGTACTGAGTTACAATCATTGACAACAGAGCAAGACCAAGGAGATTGGGCAACTGTTTTACTGGAATACTCTCGCTCTCCTCATTGGTTTTTTGCTATTATGGATCAGTATAACTATGGTAACCATGACCCAAAAAAAGTTCTACATTATCCTACTATAAGTATGGGTTATAATAATAAAGCAACAAGTTTTATTATTACTTATGGCAAACAACGAGAAGGACTATTTTGCGTAGGAGGTGTGTGTAGAGCAGTACCTGCGTCAAATGGCGTTTCATTATTAATAACCACCAGTTTTTAGTAAATTTGTGTTATGAAAAAGATTTTAATTATTGTTATCATTAGTTCTTTTTTTATTAGTTGTGATAAAGTAACCAATCCTTATCCATCCGGAAATGTTGTTGTGCCAACGGATGTTGTGTACGATGATTCGGTGTCATCGTCTCCTAACTCCACTGTTCGCTATGTATTGCTAGAAGAATATACAGGACATAAATGTCCGAATTGTCCGGCAGGAGCCGTTTATGCTAACGCTATTGACTCAGCGTATGGCGACACAGTAATTGTAACCTCTATACATGGAACTAATTTTGCTAGCACAAATCCGGGAACCGGAATGTATGAAACGGATTTTACAACTGAAGCAGGTAATGATTATATAAGTGCATTTGGGATTTCAGGAATTCCAAGAGGAACAGTAAATCGAAAAAATGATGGTTCAAACAATGTTGAACTTATCGCTCCTCCTGGATGGGAAAACGAAGTAAAAAACCAAAAAGCCTTACCGTGTGATGTAAAAATTGATATAAAAAACTGGTTTAGCACTTCTGATAAAATCTTAAAAACAGAAATTAGTAGTGAATGGTTAAATACAGGAGCTTCAACTTATAAATTAACTGTTTACATCATAGAGGATAATATTATTGACTGGCAATTAGATGGCGCAACTAATATTCCTAATTATCGTCATCGGCATGTTTTACGTAAGGCTATCAATAGTTCATGGGGAACAGATATTCCTGCATCTGCGGTCGGCTCTAAAGACACCCAAGAGTTTCTCTTCGATTTTAAAACAGAAACCTGGAATTATGAAAATTGTATAGTAGTGGCCTATATCTATGATGCAACCACCAAAGAAATTATTCAGGTGGCGGAAGCTCACGTAAGTAGCCATTAAGCTCAAAAAGAAGCTTTTTAGGGATTAGCAAAATAAGCCTTACCTTAGCTCTCTAATCAAAATACAAAGTCATGAGTAATTATCAAAAGTATAACAACCCTGAATTTCCGGTTGGACTAAAAAGAATTATTATAATTGGAGTTATTGTAATTTTTGCAATAGTTGCTATGTTTAAAATGTCTGTTACTATAGGTGCAGGAGAAGCCGGAGTGCTATTTAAAACTTTCGGTGCCGGAGTTGACATTGAAACCACTTATGGAGAAGGTTGGCATTTAATAGCTCCATGGAACGACATGAATATATATGAAGTTCGTCAACAAGAAGTTCAAGAAAAAATGGCCGTATTATCCTCAAATGGTTTAGAAATATCTGTTGAAGTATCTACCTGGTATCAACCTGTTTATGATAAACTTCCTTTACTTCATAAAGAAAAAGGCGAAGACTATTTAAATAGAGTAGTAATACCTTCCATTCGTTCGGCAACAAGAAGTGTAATTGGAAGATATACTCCCGAAGAAATTTATTCGAGTAAAAGAGACGCCATACAAAGTGAGATATTTGAAGAAACAAAAATAATTTTAGATAAACAGTTTGTTCAACTTAATGAGGTTTTGGTAAGAGATATTACACTACCACCAACTATAAAAGCGGCAATTGAAAACAAGTTAAAACAAGAACAAGAGTCTTTAGAATATGAGTTTAAACTTGCTAAAGCTCAAAAAGAAGCGGAAAGACAAAAAATTGATGCAGAAGGTAAAGCCAATGCCAACAGAATTTTAAATGCCTCTTTAACCGATAATATATTAAAGGAAAAAGGAATTGAGGCTACCCTTGAGCTAGCTAAATCACCAAATTCAAAAGTTGTAATTGTTGGCGGCAAAGATGGAATGCCAATTATTTTAGGCGATAAGTAAACTTAGTTTAATACCGTTTCTAATATTTCAGCAGACTTTAAACTTCTAAATCCTTGTTGATGTATTTTATAATAGTTGGAAACAGACTCCAATAATTCTCTCCTTTCAAAGTTTGAAATGTTTATAAGATTTAAGTGATTATAGCTTAGATTCAATAGAGTATAGAAGTCTTTTGCTTTTTTATGTTCTAAAAAATTAGCGTGCTTTGGAGTTTCTGAAACAAACTCTCCGTTTTCCATATCAAAAATATTCGTGAGCTCAGAAAACTTTCCCTGAGGGAAAAAACCTAAATACTTGCTTAACTGAATAGTAAAAACCAAATGAAAATTATGTACGGACTGATGATGCGTTAACCATTCTAATGAGGAAAAAATAAACTGGAACAAAGAAGGGTTTGGCTCTTCCTCATTAAGACATTGTCCTAAAAATTCAGCCATATAAAGAATTATAAATGACTTATTGATATCTTCTCCTATGAAGTTATAGGGTTCCTCAAATTTAATTTCCTTTATGTAGTGTAGGTTTTTATTGGCTAAGTCATGAAAAGAAATATTGACTAATGATAGTGGTTGAAAAAAAGCCATTTTATTTTTTGATGAACTTTTTTTAGCTCCCTTAACGATAAAACTCCTTTTGCCTAACTCTTCAGTATATAAATTAGCTATAAAGCTATTATCTGAATAATTAATTGTTTTTAATACGATGGCACGAGTATTAATATGCATTAGTTCGTTAGTAATACTTTTTTTATTGTTTTATTTCTGCCTTCATTATTTAAAAAATAAAGAAGATAAATATTTGGTTTTACTTTTGCTCCGGAGAAATCAGTTAAGTCCCACACCACAGTTGATGAATCGGCAATTAATTTGTTTACCATTTTTCCGGAAACATCTGTAATATTAATAATTGTTCCTTTTGGTAACTTGTCTATCGTTAATTTGTTTTCCGTTGAAATATTAACAGGATTAGGATAAATGAGAATTTCATTAAAATTTTGAAATACTTTTTCTTCTTCAATTTTTAATGACATTACTCCGTAAGAGGTTGATATAAAAAGTTTTCCGCTTTTTCCTTCGTATTTCAAAGCCAAAATATCATTAGAAAACAAGGGACTATTTTCTGCCGTGAAATGAAAAATAACCTTTTCCATATCTTCACTCATTAAATAAATTCCTTTACCAACTGTAGCCAGCCATTTTTGGTTGGTGCTTGTCACTTCAATATCAGAAATATTTTCTCCTTTTAAAAAAGTACTTAATGTTGAATCTCCACCAACAAAAACCTGTCTAAAGTTTACATTACTATATTGAAATATATCCTTAGCATTATTTAGATATGCTATTCCGTCATTTGTTCCCACCCAGGCTGTTCCATTTTTGTCGAATACCAATATTCCCGGATAAGAGCCCGGTAAATTTCCTTCATTAATAAGCGATGTTAACTCTTTCAAAGAATCATCTGCAGAATTAGTAACGGTTCCATTTTCATTAAACACAACTATTTTCCCATATTTTGACAATAACAACCATTTATTTTCAGCATCATCAATAATTACCTTGCCAATTCCATATCCGTCATTAATGGCCGGAGAAAGGTTAAATGAATTCCAAGTTCCATTTTTATCTTTCCTGTTTAAATGAGAGTTACTTACAAAGGAATTGGTACACCATAGGTTTCCATTGTTATCAAATGTAACTCCGCCAACTCCAAACCACTTAAATGCTGCGCGACTCTGAATAGTAGAATTTTGATCATTGAAAACATTAATAATTTTACCGTTATTAAATTCAGCCAACCCTAAGCCCCATGACGCTAAATAAATGCTACCACTGTTATTTTCATCATATTTAATATCAACTAAATCAAATAGCGTGTCAAACCCTTTGTCATCAGCTCCATTATAAGTTTCCCAGTCATTTTGCTTATAAATTGATAATCCATCTATGTTGTAAGTATTGTTTAATGCACTGTTAAATGCTCCGGGAATAAATGCAATTTCACCATTTTTAACATCGAAATCCCAGGTTCTGTTTCTTGTTGGTCCATCAGGAATAATAAACTCTTCAATAACAAGATTTTTAATTTTTATTAGACCGGAATAAGTAGTTGCTGCCCAAAAAACAGTTGAGTCATTTTGATCTTGTAATGCAAACCTTGGCTCTTCTCCTAAAAATTGTTGCTTATACGAACCATCTTCTCGCATTGTTTGTATAGCTCCGTTATGTGAAAAAACCATTTCAGTAATCCCTTTTTCTATACTATAATTATTTCTAAATACAGATGCCGGAGCCTTACTCCATGTGCCTTGATTTTTTATATAACAGGTGTCTCCATTGTATATATTACTAAAGTAATTTGCCCATAGTTTCCGGTTCCAGGTTTCAACCAAATTAAATTTAGCCTTAAATAAACCTGTCTCTGACTTCCAGTTATTGTAATCTGTTAAATCTTTTGTTGTATCACCATAAATCAAACCAGAGTCAGTAGCGGTATAAATAAGATTGTCAAAAAAGGTAATATCATTTACTTTAAGATAAGTGTTGTTTTTTCCAATATAATATGATGTTATTAATTCTTCCTTAGTTATATTAAACACCGAAATACCATAACCTGTTGCAATTATTGCTTTATCATTTTTGAAAATGATATTATTAATAGATTTAGATGCCAGTATTACCTTTTCTTTAATAGAAGGGTAATTACTAATTATGTTTTTTTCTAAAACATCAATATTGCCATTTACATAACCAATAAATAGTTGATTTGTAATTGGGTTAAATGCAATGGTTGAAATTCCGATATCTGATAGACCTTGTGCTTTACTGAGCTTAGTAACCGATTTTTCTTGTTTATCATAAATAAAAACAGCAAAAGGAGTAGCACAATAAACCTTTGAAGTTGACTGTGCCAGTTTAATTACATTATTATAAGGCAAATGATCTTCCCATAAAAATTCTTGCGCATTAAGTAACAATGAATTAAATACTAGAAATATTAATACTAATTTTTTCATTAGTCTCTTAATCTAAAAGTAAGAGTTTTGTCACGTAGTCCTGGCTTCCGTCAGGGTTAACACAAAAAATTAAGTAAACTCCGGAGTGAACCGTATTTCCTGTAAAACTTTTACCATCCCAAATTGCTTGCCCTCCTAGAGATAAAGTTTCATAAACCAGTTTGCCACTAATATCGGTGATTTTGATATTAGTATCTTCCATTAATCCTTTAATGGCAATTAAATTAGTATAACCCGGTTTTACAGGGTTAGGATAAACTACAACATTAGAAAAGTCAGGTCTTGGTTCGGTTGCAGTACTTTTATATGAAATAATTCCCTTTTCGGTTGCAAAAAATACCTCTCCGTTTTCATTATCTACAACTATATCGTTAATTAAGTTTGCATAAAGTGGGCTATTTTGTCTTGTAAAATGAAAAACCTCTTTTGTTCCGTTTGATGTCATTAAATATGCGCCTGAATTTTGTGTCCCGAACCATTTTCTATTTGCACCATCAATTGCAATAGTGGTAATTATTTCTGTTTCTAATAATATTTGTGCTATTCCGTCCTGTTCAATAAGAATTTGTTGAGCGTCATAATCGCCTCCATCAAAAACATTACCGGGAGCATATATTACACAAGGTCCTTCATCTGTTCCAATCCACATTTCTCCATCCAAATCTTTAACTATAGATAAAATTGTTGTTCCGGAAATATTTCCATTCCCTAAATTTCCATCCACTTGTTTTAACTGATCGTCAGATTTATCTGCTAATGTCCCTGCATCATCAAAA
>JAUHYR010000040.1 GCA_030426475.1 Bacteroidia bacterium | reverse complement strand
ATTCTCCATCTTTGACGGAATAATAATAATACTGCTGAAATTAGAGTTCCTGCGTGACCAATACCAACCCACCAAACGAAGTTGGTAATATCCCAAGCCCAACCAACTGTTTTATTTAATCCCCATGTACCTATACCTGTTCCTATTAAGTATAAAATACATCCTACTCCCCAAAGGGCCATTAGTGCGGAAATACCAAATGCCAAATACCAAAGTTTGTTTGCCTTCCCTTCTACAGGGCGACATACATCTTCTGTAATCTCAGCGTAGGTTTTGTTTCCTAATATTAACGGTTTACGTATGGCTGCTTCTGAATGCATGCTTTAATTTTTTTATTTATTTCTTACTAATAATAAATATGACATGTTTGGTTGTGTTCCAACCTCTTCAATTACTTTATATGCTCTGTTATGGGCAGACTTTTTAGCGGCCTGAGTTTCTTTATCATTCAAGTCACCAAAAGTAATAGCGTTTGAAGGACAAGCAGAAGCACAAGCGGTTTTAATTTCTCCGTCTTTTACTTTTCTTCCTTCTTTCTTAGCATTTAACTTACCTTCTTGTATTCTTTGTACACAAAGACTACATTTTTCCATTACCCCTCTTGCTCTAACTGTAACATCAGGGTTTAATACCATTCTACCAAGGTCATCCTGAGACGGGTTAACATCTTCAAACTTATCGTAACCCATATAGTTAAACCAGTTGAATCTTCTTACTTTGTAAGGACAGTTGTTCGCACAATATCTTGTACCGATACATCTGTTGTAAGTCATTTGGTTAATTCCTTCGTTACTATGTGTAGTAGCAGCAACAGGACAAACTGTTTCACAAGGAGCGTGATTACAGTGTTGACACATCATTGGTTGGAAAACTACCTCAGGATTATCTGAAGGTATTTCCATAGCACTATAAGTAGCTATTCCACCTAATCCGGCTTCCGCTCCTGATTCTTTAGTAGTATCAGAAGAATAGTATCTGTCAATACGCATCCAGTGCATATCTCTACCTCTTCTTACTTCATCCTTACCAACAACAGGAACGTTATTTTCTAAATGACAAGCGGTAACACAAGCACCACAGCCTGTACAAGCATTTAAGTCAATAGCCATTCCCCATCTGTGACCTACATTTTCTACAGGATGTGCTTCCCATAAGTCAAATTCAGATGTTGGCTTTTTAATGTTTTCTCCTTCTTCGTGTGCAGCAAGTGCATGAATAGGATTGTAAACATCTTTTTCAGAAGTTTTATAAGTATTAATGTCTGTTTCTCTAACTACAGAATCTCTATCCATAATAGTATGATGGATTTGAGTAGCAGCTAAAGCATAAGTACCACCATCAGCCTCAATAGTTACAGAAGTATTGTAAGATACTTTTCCGTCTTTATTAGAAACCATTGGGTAAGCATTAAAACCAACCGGCTCTTGTTGCTTCCATACATTTTGTCCGTAACCTAATGCTAAACCAACTGTTCCGCTTTTTTGTCCGGGCTGAGGATAAACAGGAACCTTTTCTAATGTAACACCATTAGCAGTAACAGTAACGGTGCTTGCAGGCCATTCCTGACCAATTTTATGATTTAACCCCATTTCTTTAACATCAGCTAAAGACATGGTAATATAGTTATCCCAAGTAACTTTAGAAATTGCATCCGGCAACTCTTGCAACCAAGGATTAGCCGCATCTGCTCCATCACCAATTCCTACTTTTTGATACAATTCAATTTCCCATCCATCAGATTTTGCTTTGCCAACAGCAGCTATGGCTTGTGAAACATAAGCAGAAACACCCGTAACTGTTGCAGCAGCTTCACCTTCCACAATAGGAGCAGCTTGTGCAACAGGAGCCGGAGTAGCAGCCATCATACCTGCCTTAGCAACTCCATCATGAACTGATTTATTCCAGAATTCAGTAAATGAAATTCCACCGGTAGTAGGGAAAATATCTGTACTCCAAGATTCTTGAAGATAAGTGTAATAGTCTTTTGAATTACCCGTCCATTTTAGCAAGCTATCTTGCATTTGACGAGTATTGAATAATTTAGAAATAACCGGCTGACAGATTGAGTAATGTCCGTCTTTTGGCATCGCGTCATTCCATGATTCTAAATAATGATTATCAGGACAAACAAATTTACAACCCTCTGCTGTTTTAGACGGCATCGTTGCAAAAGATACACTTGTTCCTACTTTGGCTAAAGCCTCCGCAAAACCAGGATAAGAATAAGAAGGATCAACGCCTGAAATAAATAAAGCATCTACTTTACCATCTTTCATTTCTTTTACAAGTGCTGCAAATTCTGCATCTGTTCCTTGCTTTAAGTAATCAGCAGTATTAATGTCAACTGTTTTTCCGTAGTTGCCTAATTTCTCATTGATTGCATTTACAATCATTTGAACATTTTCATCATTGCTTCCAGCAACAACTAAAGATGCTCCTTTGTTATCCATTAGGTCTTTAGCAGCTTTGTCAATAGTAGCAGAATATTCTGTACCTGAGTTTTGACCGCTAATTTTATTATAAAGAGCAGCTAAAACAGCACCTTGTTCAGATGGTTTAACCGGAACTCTAACATCAGCTTTTGAACCTGTAATAGTAAGTACTGTCTCAAACTGATAATGTTTAGACATCCACTCACCGTCTGGGTTTCTGTTAACTATATATTGTTTTGTATTGGCAACATCGTTTAACCAAGTTCCTAAGAAATCGGCTCCAACACTTACAATTACTTTTGCTTTATCAAAGTTGTAAGAAGGAATTACTTTTTTACCAAATGCTTTGTTGTTTGCCTCAAGCATTCCTGAATAAGAAATAGCATCGTAAGTAACGTGTTTAAAATTACCCACTTTGCCTGCAAACTCACCCACTAATTTTTTAGTAGTCGGACTTAATATTGAATTAGTTAAAAATCTTACTTGACCTGATTTGGCAGTAACTTTTTCTAGTGCAGAAACAATAGCTTTATCTACAGCTTCCCAAGTAGATTCCGCACCACCCATCATAGGGTTTTTGTATCTATTAGTATTGTATAATGATAAAACTGAAGCATTAATTCTTGCATTCACTCCACCTTTAGAGATGGGGCAAAGCTCATTTCCCTGAATTAAAATAGGACGACCTTCTCTTGTTTTAACTAAAATAGAAGCGTAGTCATTACCATTTGCAAAAGTAGAAGCATACCAGTTGGCAATTCCCGGAGTTACTTCTTCCGGCTTAACTACATAAGGAATAGATTTAATTACCGGAGTTTCACAAGCTGCCAAAGTAGCCGCTGCTGTACTAAAACCTAAAAACTTTAAGAAGTCTCTACGAGATGTGGAAGTATTTGCTAGTTCCTTTCCTTCTTTTAAAAATTCGGTAACAGGAGCATATTCGTTAAACTCTTTTTCTGATGCTTCAATAATATCCGCATCGTTTTTTAGTTCTTCAACACCTCTCCAGTACTTTTTACTATTTGCCATATTCTGTTTTAGTTATACGGTATTAATAATGACATTTTGAACACTCTATTCCACCCAACTCACTCACGGTAATCGTACCGTCTTTCATATACTGTTCTTTTAAGTTATCTGTTAATCTTGAGTGTATTTCATCATAGTATTCACTTCCTTCCATCTGAACTTTTGTCTCTCTATGACAGTTAATACACCAGCCCATAGTTAATGGTTCGTTTTGTTTACCTACAGTTAATTCTTTTACTTCACCGTGACATTTTTCGCAAGCTACTTTACCCACTGTTACGTGTTGTGAGTGATTGAAGTAAACATGGTCAGGCAAGTTGTGAACTTTCACCCACTGAATTGGCTTTTCTACATATCCTTCTATGTATGTACCTTTTTCAGCATCCCAACCTACTGCATCATAAATCTTTTGAATTTCTTCCGTTCCTGAAGGACCTTGAGAAATTGCTTTGTGACAGTTCATACAAACATTTGCAGAAGGAATACCGGCATGCTTACTATGGCGAGCTGATGAGTGACAATAGTTACAATCAATTGCATTTTGACCGGCATGTATTTCGTGAGAAAACTTAATAGGTTGCTCCGGCTGATATCCGGTATAAACACCTACCTCAAATAAACTGGCACCGATGTCTTGTACACCAAGAATTACTAATATTAAAACAATAATTGCCGTCCAGGTTCTGTTATGAGCAATCCAGTCTTTTATGCCATCTAATAAGTTATTGTCTTTAGGACCTTCCTCTCCGTTTTTCTCCGCAACCGTTCTTGATAAGTTTCTGTTAATGGCTCTAACAACAGACACTAACATAATTAAACCTACAATAATAATTGCCCATATATAAATAGGTGTAGATTCTGATTGTGCTTCACTTCCGCCAGCCACTTCGTTTCCTGCTGCTGCAACCGGAGCCGGGTCAGTGTAAGATTCAACGTAAGCAAAAATATTATCGATGTCCTCATTTTTTAATTGAGGCATAGCCGTCATCACACTTTTTCCATACTCTTCAAATAAAGAAACTGCATAAGCATCACCCGACTTAATTACTTCTTGTGAATTTCTTACCCAGTCGTAAAGAGTTTCGGTGCTGGATTTTTCCGCCCATCTTGCCTGAGCTCCTTTAAGAGCAGGACCAACTACCTTTTTTGAAGGATGGTGGCACGATGCACAGTTTGATTTAAATAATTTTTCACCCGCATCTGCATCTTGCGCATTTAAGTTAGCATTACCAATAAAGGTGAATATAAATAGGAGTGCTGTAGTTAGCAATCCAGATGTTCTCAAAAGAAATTTATTCATTTCCAACAAGTTAGAAGACTATTTGTGCTTTTTATAAGCTTTTAAGCAACGCAAATTTAGAAGAATGGGCATATTTAGATGTAGGTTGCTACCACTTTTACATTAATTTATATTCGGTCTAAATAGTTTTTGTTGAACATCAATTTTTTAGCAAAAATGCTTTTTGAAAAAACTCGCTGAAAAAGAAATATCATATTATATATGTACTATTGTAAAGCATAAATTTGAAATTCATTATTGTGACTCTCAATCACCCTAAATTGATTGACTTATTAAAGCAAGCTTACTCTGCCGAAAAAGCTGCTGCATTTGCGTATCAGGGTCATGCCGGTTCTGTAAAAAACAAAGAAGCAAAAAAGCGAATTAAAGAAATTGAAGATGATGAATGGCATCATAGAAAAGAGGTGCTAAAAATTATGCAACATTACCAAATTGAGGTCTCTAAATTTTATGAATTTAAGTACTATATGATAGGTAAAATGATATCGATAAGTTGTTACCTAATTGGTTGGTTTATGCCCTACTATTTTGCCGGCAGATTAGAAAGTGGAAATGTATGCGAATATTTTAGAGCGAAACAATATTTTAACGATTTAGGCATTACTTCTCATGACCAAATATTATATGATATGGGTATTAAAGAAAAGGAACATGAGGTTTATTTTTTAAAACAAATTGAAGGTAGTAAGCTGCTTCCCTTTTTTGAAAAAGTGTTTAACTGGGGCGACAAAAAAAGTTTTAATAATATTGATCTAGAAAAAAAATATCCCGTAGAAAAATCTGATGTTTATTGTAAGAAGTAAGTTATGAAATTAATTTTTCAGTTATTAATATTTTTCCTCTTTGCTAAATTATGTAACGCACAAATAAAAGTAATTGATGTAGATAAGAATGGACTTGTGGTTGACACAACCCTTGTTCCATATGACCAAGGCAAAATTTTTCACCTCCCTGAGGTAATAGATAAAGAAGATGGAAAAGATACTATAGAGATTATCTCTAATGGAAAAAACTATTTCATTATAAGGGAAATCGAAAATAGAATGAAAAAAAGAATTTCAAAATATGATGAAAGTTGGAATTTAATTGAAATAAAAGATTTTGATAACCATGGTGTTAGTGCTTCAAAGCTATTTTATAAAAATGGCTCGCTAAAATTCAACTATAATAAAACAAATAAATTTCAAACTTATACTCAGTATTATAAAAATGGGAGCATTTGTTATATTCATATAGTAGATAGTCTTGATATGCCTCTACATGAAATGTCTTTTGATAGTCTGGGAAGACTTTTACATACATCAAGACATGTAAAAGAGCTTAACCAAAATCACAATGAACTTTATGATACCTTAGGAAATATATGGTTGGAGTTTTATTTAGGAAATTCACCCGGTAAATATTTTACATATTATAAAAATGGACAAGTAAAAACAGAAGGGAACGTCTTTGCTGTGCAGTTTGGAATATTGGAAAATGGAATGATTATTATGAAAATGGCGACATTAAGAAAGAATATTTTTACAATGAATCTATCCCTAATATGAAAGAAGGTAAATGGAAGTGGTGGGATGAAAAGGGAAACTTGATAAGAGAAGAAGTATATAAAGGAGATAGTTTACTTAAGATAAAAGATCATTTAGCTAACATTAAATATAGTGGAGCCGGAAATACTACTTTAAATTTCCCTTTAACAGAAAAAGAAACGAAACTTTTCATCTTCTATGAGTTTTACAAAGAGGCTGATGAAATAGAAGTTTTTAACATTTATGGTGAAATTTTAGGTACGACTGAGATGACTGCTACAACT
Source organism: Bacteroidia bacterium (assembly GCA_030426475.1). Taxonomy (GTDB): domain Bacteria; phylum Bacteroidota; class Bacteroidia; order Flavobacteriales_E; family Vicingaceae; genus CALALS01. Next base: position 19,586 of record JAUHYR010000040.1, on the reverse strand, counting down.
AAAGAAAATTTAAAAGAAATTGAGATTACTGAACCAGTAAGTGAAATTGTCTTAAAAATTAAATGTTCAGACCCTAGCTCTAAGTGGACATTTTCTTTACGAACAGAATAATTAATCTAATTTACAACTTCACACAAACATTTTTAGGTTCGGTAAAAAAGTGAAGCGCTTCAAAGCCACCTTCTCTCCCAACACCCGAACTTTTTACTCCACCAAACGGTGTTCGCAAATCTCTCAGCAACCAACAATTTATCCATACAATTCCGGTGTGTAATTCCGCTGCAATTTTGTGGGCACGCTGTAAATTACTTGTCCAAACGGTGGAGGCTAATCCATACATGGTACTGTTGGCATAAGTCAATACTTCTGCTTCGGTTTCAAATGGCATAATGGTAACTACCGGTCCAAAAATTTCTTCCTGGTTGGTTCGGCAATCAAAAGCTAATCCTTCTATTACGGTTGGTTCTATGTAATATCCGTCTGCAAATTCTCCTTCAGGATGAACTCTTTTTCCTCCGCATAAAACGGTACCGCCTTCTTCTTTTGCCAGTTCAATGTAGGATAACACTTTTTGCATGTGTGGTTCGGAAACTACCGCACCTAAATCTACTTTTTTATTCGGATTACCCACTTTCATTTTTTTCACTCTTTCTACAAAAGCAGTTTTAAATTTTTCATAGATGGGTTTTTCTATAAAAATTCGAGAGCCGCACAAACAAATTTGCCCTTGATTGGCAAACGAACTTTTTAAAGTGATCTCCAACATTTTTTCAAAATCGCAATCGGCAAAAATGATGTTCGGATTTTTTCCGCCTAACTCTAACGACAATTTTTTAAACATAGGAGCAGCTATTTTTGCAATTTCTTTTCCGGTAGATGTTCCTCCGGTAAATGAAATGGTAGGCACATCTTTATGCGATACAATAGCAGAACCTACTTTTCCTCCCAAGCCATGCACAATATTTAAAACACCTTCGGGCAAACCTGCTTCTATGCAAATTTCAGATAAAAAGTAAGCCGTTGCCGGAGTAACTTCAGATGGTTTTGCCACAACCGTATTTCCCGATGCTAAAGCGGGAGCAATTTTCCAGGTAAATAAATATAAAGGTAAATTCCATGGAGAAATACAACCTGCCACACCAATGGGTTGTCGTAAAGTATAGTTTAGTGCCAACTCTCCCATAGAATGTGTTTCGGTAGAATCGTGCAAAATAGCCGTTGCGTAAAATCTAAAATTTGCTGCCGCTCTGGGTATGTCAACTTGTGTTGCCAACCAAACAGGCTTGCCATTGTCTTGTGATTCCGCTAAAGCAAGTTGGTCTAATTTTTTATCAATTAAGTCAGCTATTTTTAAAAGGTAATTACTTCTTTTTTGGTCACTCATTTTTGACCAAACAGGAAAAGCTTTTTTTGCAGCTTCAATAGCAAGCTGAACATCTGCTTCATCAGAATCGGGAATTACTCCATATTTTTTTCCAATAGAAGGATTAATGTTGTCAACGTAATTTCCGTTTTGTGGCTCAACTAATTTTCCGTTGATATAATTTTTTATGTGTAGCATGAACAAAAATTTGTGCTACAAACTTAACCCAATTATTTTTTAAAACAGAAAAGTGAGGAATTAAAAAAGGCTATCAGAATTGATAGCCTCTCGTTTAAAAACTTCTAAGTAAAAAGAATTATTTTTTCTTCTTAGGAGCAGCTTTCTTTTTAGGAGCTGCTTTTTTAGTAGCTTTTTTTGCAGTAGCTCTTTTTGTGCTAGCTGCTTTCTTTTTAGGAGCTGCCTTTTTCTTAGGAGCTGCTTTTTTAGTAGCTTTCTTTTTAGGAGCGGCTTTTTTTGCTGCTGCTTTTTTCTTAGGAGCTGCCTTCTTTTTAGGAGCCGCTTTTTTAGCAGTAGTTTTTTTAGCTGCTGCCTTCTTTTTAGGAGCTGCTTTTTTCTTAGGAGCTGCTTTCTTTTTAGTAGCAGTTTTTTTAGCAGTAGTTTTCTTAGCTGCTGCTTTCTTTTTAGGAGCTGCCTTTTTTTTAGGAGCTGCTTTTTTTGTTGTTGCTTTTTTTGCCATGGCTAAATAAAGTTTAAATTAATTTACCCAAAGAAACAACAGATTTTTTTTTGCACCATATTATAAGGTAAAGAAAATCAACAGATTTATTAACAAAGTTTTTTTCTATTTATTAAAACTAAATCTTTTTTGAAGGTAATTTTTAATCTAAAAAAAATTACTTTTTTACTTTTTATTGTTTTGTAAAAACACTCTGAATCATTAATGAAAAGAGGCCATTCAGAATGAACAGCCTCTTTATCGCACAAATAAAAAAAGGAAATAAATTGCCCTTGCTAAAGAGAGACAATTAGTCTTAAATTTTATTTAAAAAAGAACGTTTTTTTGTGTATTAAATTCACTTTTTAACTCTACTTTTTTTACTTTTTACATTTAAAAAAAAGAAAAATGTGAATGAATTTTTTACAATTACAAATGTAGTTTTCAGTTTTTTCTTAGCATCATTTTGTAGGTTAATAAAAGTTAAATAATGTTAAATGGAATGTATTAATAATGAAGAAATAACAGCCACATAGCTGATATGATTACATTTGTCTTGAATCACGAAAAGCTAGATGAAAAAAAGTATTTTATACTTACTGATTACTATTACCTGCATTGCATTAATAGGTTTGTTAACCGTACAGTTTTTTTGGTTGAAAGAAATTGTTGCGGTTAAAAAAGATGACTTCAATCAAAAGGTACAAGTTAGTTTACTTAACGTTGCATCTAAGATTGAAAAAATAGAATCTACCGATAAAATAACCAAGCTTTATAAAGAGTATTACAACAATAAAAAAAACAAACCGTCTGAAAATTCAAAAGAGGTTATTAAAAAAATTGTTCTTGAAATAGATGAAAAAGAAAAGATTGAATTAGATAGTTTAACCCACACAAAGTTTATTCAAAAAACAGAAATCATTAACGAAGCCATTAAAAGCATTTTTATTTCTGAACCGGAAAAAATTGAAAAGAGGGTTGACTTTGAAATGATAGATACCCTTTTGAAAAAAGAACTTTTTGAGCATGAAATTTTTTCTGAGTATTTATTTTCGGTTTCAAATAGAGGCGGTCAAAACGTTTTGGGAAACATCGAAGAAAAACCTGCCAAAACAAATCTTTATAAAACTAAACTTTTTCCAAACGATTTATTTGGAGAAGAGTTTTATTTAAATGTATGTTTCCCCAGCAGCAATTTTTTAATTTTAAAATCTACCTGGCCAATTATTATTACTTCGGCAACTTTAATCTTACTTATTATAGGTGCATTTTTTTACACCATTAGCACCATTTTAAAACAGAAAAAACTATCTGAAATCAAAAATGATTTCATTAGTAATATGACGCATGAGTTAAAAACTCCTATCTCCACTATTTCATTGGCATGTGAAGCACTAGTTGACACTCAGGTATCTGATGCTTCTAAAAAAACATTTTTAAGCATGATTAAAGAAGAGAATAAGCGACTGGGATTTATGGTTGAAAATGTTTTGAAAAGTGCTGTTTGGGATAGAAAAGAATTTGAACTTAAAACTGAATCTTTCAATATTCATGACGTCATTAATATGGTAGTAAATAGTTTTTCATTGCAACTTCAAAACAAAAACGGACAAATATTTAAAAACCTCTTGGCTGAAAAATCAGATTTAATTGCCGACAAAGTTCACGTTACCAACATGCTTTATAATTTAATAGATAATGCCATTAAGTATTCTGAAAACAATCCCGAAATAATTATTGAAACAGCAAATAAAAACAACTCCATTTTAATTTCAGTTCAAGACAACGGAGTAGGAATTAAAAAAGAAAACCTGGAAAAAATATTTGAGAAATTTTTTAGAGTTCCTACCGGAAATGTACATAATGTAAAAGGCTTTGGGTTAGGTTTGCATTACGTAAAAGCCATTATAGACAGACATAATGGAAAAATTCAAGTTCAAAGTGAGTACGGAAAAGGAACAAAATTTATAATAGAACTACCTCTTTCTAAAACCAAAACAGATGAGTAATAAAATACATATACTTTTAGCAGAAGATGATGCTAACCTTGGTACATTACTAAGTGAATATCTAAAAGCTAAAAATTTTGAAGTTTCTCTTGCTAAAAACGGTGATGAAGCACTCACCCTTTTTACTAAAAAGAGTTTTGACTTGTGTTTGTTAGATGTTATGATGCCTATTAAAGACGGTATAACTTTAACAAAAGACATAAGAAAGGTAAACGACAAAATACCTATCATCTTCTTAACTGCAAAGTCTCAAAACCAAGATAAAATTGAAGGCTTTAAGTCCGGTGCCGATGATTATATTACCAAACCATTTAGCATGGAAGAATTGCTATTAAGAGTTGAAGCTGTATTAAAAAGAAGTATCGGTTATAAAAATGAAAAAGAAGAGGTAACGCATTTCAAAATTGGAAATTACGATTTTGATTACCCAACTCAAACGCTAAAAAGCAAACACGGAGAACAAAAACTAACCTCAAAGGAAAATGAGTTATTAAGATTGTTATGCATCACTCAAAATGATGTGTTAGATAGATCTTATGCTTTAAAAGTAGTTTGGGGTGATGACAATTATTTTAACTCCAGAAGTATGGATGTCTATATCACCAAACTAAGAAAACACTTTAAAGAAGATAATTCAATAGAAATCATTAATGTTCATGGAAAAGGATTTAAACTTTTAGTAAAATAAAACCATTATAAATCTCCCTAAACATTCTGAAAAATCCTTTTTTTCCTGTACTTTTGTAGAAATAAAAAAGTTATGGTAAGTAAAAAAATAGAAAAAGCATTAAACAATCAAATTCGTTTAGAAGCAGAATCTTCTCAGTATTATTTAGCCATGGCATCTTGGGCGGAAACAGAAGGTTTTAATGGTGTTGCAGAGTTTTTATATAAACATAGTGATGAGGAAAGAATGCACATGCTTAAATTAGTAAGATACGTTAATGAAAGAGGAGGAAAAGCATTAATACCTGCTTTAAAGCAGCCGCCTGTTTCTTTTAAAACACTTAGAGATATATTCGAAAACTTGTTGAAGCATGAAATGAATGTTTCTAATGAAATAAACGGTGTTGTAGATATCTGCCTTAAAGAAAAAGATTACATTACTCACAATTTTATGCAGTGGTATGTGTCTGAGCAAATAGAAGAAGAAGCCTTGGCAAGAACTATTCTAGACAAACTTAATCTAATAGGAAATGACAAAGGCGGTTTATATTTATTTGACCGAGACCTTGTAACTATTCAAGGCAGCAAAAACTAAATTTAACAACTTTTTTTCCTATAAGTTTTCTTTTCTTGTATTTCTAGTTAACTTTATTCCCTGTCTATTATTGATTTATTAGTGAGATTTTCTATTGCGCTTATATTAATATTGTTGTCCGTAACTTGTTTCGGGCAATTTGGTTTTTCCAAAAATAAGGGAAATACCAAAAGAGAAACCGCCAGTAATAAAGCTACAAAAAGAGTAGTTATTGACCACCGGGATGCCTTCTCCAGAAAAAAACATAAGGGAAATAATGTAAAGGCTACTCGCTATCAAAAGAAAAGTTTTTTTGCTTCCAAAAAGAAAAAACAACAATCGCAATACGCTAGAAAAACCAGAAAAGCTGGTGGCTTTCAGGCAAATAAATCGAGATACAGAAAACAAAGAAAAAGTGGAACAAGTGATGCTTTTGCCAGAAACCCCAAAAAATCAAGAAGTTCCAGTCGTAAAAGTGGTAAGCCCGGTAAAGCGGGAACTAAAGGCCGCAGACGCTAACCAACTTTTTTCTTCTGTTTAATTCATCTATAATTTTATCTTTGGTCTTATTTTTGTTTACTTAAATTTTTAGGTGGGTAGAATTTTTAAAATATTATCTTTTTTTCTTCTTGTAGTTTGCTTTGCATTTCAGCCGCAAGGAGGCTATGATACTACCACAAAAATTAAGGCAGTATTTATGTACAATTTTTCTAAGTATATTGAATGGCCCGGTGATTACACAAGCGGAAATTTTATAATAGGAATATATGGTAAATCCCCATTATACGATGAGCTAGTTACCATGAGTCAGAGAAAAAAAGCAGGCAACCAAGATTTCGAAATAAAAAAACTTAACTCCGTAAATGAAATTTCCAAGTGCCATATTATATATATGACACCTGAAAAATCATCTGACCTTGATAATGTCATAAAACAAACAAAAAATTACTCTACATTAATTGTAAGTGAAAAGGAAGGATTGGCGCAGAAAGGGACAGGTGTAAACTTTGTAATTAGAGAAAACAAACAAAAATTTGAATTAAACGTAAGTAACATAGAAAAGAAAAAATTAAAAGTAAGCTCCAATTTAGAGGCGCTTGCCATTATTGTAAAATGATTAACTTTGTGATTCTGTAGTGTTTAGATTAGTAAACATATTATTTTTAAGTCTTCTTTTTCCGGCTATATTATTTGGTCAGGGAAACAGAGTAGATTTAGCACTTAAGCTTTATCAGGAAGGTCAGGTAGATAAGGCTAAAGCCGCTTTTGATGATTTATCACAAGATAATGAATATAAAGGTAACCCAACTGTATGGTTTTGGAAAGGATACATAGAAAAGGAATTATACAAGCAAAACGAAAAAGATTTATATGCTTCTCCTTTAAGACTGGCCAGCGTTAAAAGTCTTTATACCTCAATGGAGTTAGACATAAAAAATGAACATAAAACAGACGCGATTAACACCCTTAATTATTTATCCAGCACATTATATAATGATGTAGTAAGATTAATTACTCCATCAAACTCAACAGGGTTAATTGATGACAAATCTATTGAACAATCCATTGAAAATTTTGACATCTATTTAGACATCAAGAAAAATATTGACCCTGAAGGAGATTACAAAGCACAAATTACTCAGTTCAATATAGTAATTGGTCAAAACTTCATGAAAAAATATGAAGCCGGAAATTATGAGAATCAAGACTATATGAATCAGGCTATATTAAGATTTCAAAATGTATTGGATGCCGACTCAAACCATGTAAAAGCAAATTACAACATGGCGCTTATATACTACAATAAGTCTGTTTATATGATTAACAACATGGACTATGACAGACCTATTGAAGCATTAAATGAAATTATAGACGAAACAAACGAATTATTTAAAAAAGCTCTTCCTTATATGATAAGAGCATATAAACTTGAACCGAAAAGAAAAGAAACCCTTAAAGGATTGGCTGGAATTTATTGGAGTTTAAACGATAAAGAAAAATCTGAATTATACTTCAAACAATACCAAGAAATAGATAATCTTGAAAAGCAGGAGGAAAAGGACTAAAGCAATTTAATGAATTTTAGATTTACTATCGGCAGAAAACTAGGATTAGGATTCGGTATCCTAATCTTTTTCATTATTATGGTGTTTTATCTTACCTATAACACCTTTTCTGAAAGTAAAAAAATAAATGATGAAATTACTGAAATTTATTCTCCCTCAGTAGCATACCTTGAAGAACTAAAACTAACTATTGTTCGCTCCAGACTTTTAATTAATACATGGGTAAACACTCCCAAAGATGATTCGCCCGACAAAAAGAAGCTAAACAATTTAGTTTTTCAGGAATACCCTCATCTAAAAAAGAAACTAACTGCAATTTCCGAGCATTGGGATGCAAATGATGTTGAAGCATTAGAAGCAGTTTTTGCTAATTGCGATGAGCTTTTTGAAATGCATGAAGAAATTAAAGACGCCCTTAGTAGTTTCGATAGTTACAATGACCCTACTAATAAACTTTTGGCAGAGTTTCGATTGGAAGAAGATGGCGATATCTATGAAAAAAGTAAAGAAATTTTATTTCTGCTTGATGAGTTAATTAACAAACAAAAACATGCCTCCGGAGAGATTAATGATAAAATGCTAGAGAGTTTTAACTTTCTAAAGCTACTCATTATCATATTCATGATTGCGCTTCCAATTTTTACTTTAATTATTGCTATTTCAACTACAAGGTCTATTGTTAAGCCTGTTGACAAACTAAGACACATCTTATTAAGTCTAAGTAAAGGAGTTTACCCAGACAAAGAAACAAAAGTTAGAAATGATGAAATTGGAGATATGACTTCGGCCATGAACAGGCTGGTTTCTGCTTTAAAACAGACCAAAGATTTTGCTAATGCCGTTGGTTCGGGTAAATTTCAAACTAATTATGAACCTCTAAGTGAACAAGACAGTCTTGGACTTGCCCTGTTAAAAATGCGTGATGACTTAGCTGAAAATGAACGAATATTAGAGGAAAAGGTTCGACTAAGAACAGCCGAAGTCGTTCAGCAAAAAGAAGAAATTGAGATTCAAAATATGAAAATCAATGAACTTTATACCCAAGTTACAGATAGTATAAAATATGCAAAACGTATTCAAGAAGCTATACTTCCACCTGACGAGCAGGTAGATAAATTACTCCCTGAAAGCTTTATTTTATATAAACCAAAAGACATTGTTAGCGGTGACTTTTATTGGGTTGGAGAGAAAAATAACAAAGCATATGTTGCGGCAGTTGATTGTACCGGCCATGGGGTTCCGGGTGCACTAATGTCTATAGTGGGTGTGAATGGGTTAAACTATGCTTTTTCAGTAGCAGATAAACCAAGTTCGATTTTAGATGAGCTTAATAAAAGTGTCAGCCACACCTTACATCAAATAGATGAAACATCTTCAAAGGATGGAATGGATATGTCTTTAGCGTGTATTGACTTTAATACCAATACTATTGAGTTTTCAGGAGCATACAATCCTTTATTCTTGGTAAGAAATAATGAGGTTATTGAAATAAAAGGCGACCGATTTCCAATTGGTTCAGTAATCGGAAATGAAGAAAAGAAGTTTACAAACCATGAGTTAAAACTACAATCCGGTGATTACGTTTATTTATTCTCTGATGGATATGCTGACCAATTTGGCGGACAAAAAGGCAAAAAGTTTATGTACAAACAATTTAGAACCTTATTGGTACAATCTGCCAGCCTTAAACCGGACGCACAACGTAAATTACTAGACGAAACCCTATCCGGATGGCAAGGTAATCATGAGCAAGTAGATGATATTTTGGTAATCGGAATAAAAATATCTTGATTTTGTGTAACTTAGTCAAGTTAAAATTCGTTAAGGTTTAGCTATGAAAAGAATCTTACCTTTCTTTTTTCTTATTTTTTCTTTTTCAAAAACACATGCACAATTAGGAGCTAACACTCCATGCAACATACAAAATGTTATTTCGCTAGGCATTCCTACACAGTGCGGTATCAATATGGCTCCCTCTTCCTTTGTAGGTACTTTTAACAACTCAAATTTTGGTAGTGAAAAACATAGTCCATTTTTCCAGGCTTGTAATCCCATAGGAGCACCCGTTACAGACATTTGGTTTAAATTTTATGCAACCTCTAATTCTGTCCAAATAATTGTAGATACTATTTTTCCTTCTCCTACTGCAATTAAAACACCACAATTTACCATATACCAAGCAACAGACAATTGCAAACAACCAAAACCCATCAAATGTTTTCAGGGAGTTGCTAACTCTAATTATGTTCAAGGACATGTAAATGAACTTATTCCACTAACTCCATATTACCTTCAAATTTCCGGTGCCCAACTTGCAGATACCGGCAAATTTAAATTAAAAATAACGCCTTACGATAGCTGCACATGCCTTGAAAATGCTTTTTTAAGCCTCACTCCTTTACCGGTTGTAGGATATTATCCGCCAGGAGAAAAAGTTAACGTATGTTTATCGGTTTTAGGATATAACTCGCTTTTAGGAAATGGGCTACATGCCGTTATACCGGATTTAGGTCCCGGTTGGGATTTAAGTTCAATTTCAAACATAACCAGCACTCCTACAATAGACCAACAAGGAAAGTGGTCTTTTTACCCTTCCGGAGTAAATACTTCACAAGGCTTAAAAAAGGGATTTTTCTATGAAAGAAACGGAGATTTAAATCCTGCTAATAATCTTGGCGATTATGGGACAAAAAATGATATTTGGTTTTTTTGTTTTGACATCAAAACAAAACCGGGAAGTCCTGTTTGTAATCAGGAGGAAGATTTAAGTATAAAGTTTGACCTATTTAGTGACGGACAAACAGGCTCAAACCCAAGCTCATCTTGTGCTTCTCCAAATGTCATACATTCCATGAGTAAATTAAATTGTTGTTTGCATAACTCTGTTTTAACCACTACTCCTGCAGATTGTAATGAAAGCTGTGACGGTAGCGCTATTATAAACCTAAATACCGCTTTACAAGGTCCCTTTAATTATGAATGGTTTGACGGAAGCGGGAGTCAAATTGCTTCTTCAGGATACACATTTAATACAACCGATACTTTTAAAAATGCATGTATTAATTTAAATGGAGACTATGTTCTTTACGTTACTGACTCTAGTTCTCAGTGTTCTTATTACAAATCATTTAAAATTAGTTATCCTCCACTTCAAATTATTCCCAAACAAGATTTTTTTGGTTGTCCCGGACAATGTATGAACTCTGCAAGCATTATAAATATATCTCCGTATAGTTTTAATGATGTAACATGGACCAACCAAATTACTAATACCCCTTATTATGGAACCCCTATCTTAACAGATAGTATCTGTGCAGGGTTTTATAATATTGATTTACTTGATTCTGCTAGCGGATGTACCCGAACTTATGAATGGTTTCTTTTTGATTCACCTCCGGCAAATCCATTTTTCTCCTATCCAAAAAATACATTTTGCCCTTCAGATGCTGGAATAAGACCAGACTCCATAGCAACTGGCGGAGGATATTTTTACTCTGCTCCCGGAGGCTATGTAGATTCCCTGAATGGAACTCTTTTATTAGGTTCGGCTAGTCCTGGGTCTATCATAATTTATTATGTTACCGGAGGGAATACCTGTAAAGACACATTAGGCGTTACTATTACAGTTTCAGCTGCTTCTCCCCCACCAACAGGCACATCTAACTACACAAGTTGTGCTTTTGATACTGTCTTTATGAACGTAACATCAGGAGGCACACCAGCTTGGTATGACCAACCATATTCAACCTCTATTACTCCATTTGCCAATGGGGCAAATGCTCAGTATCAGTTTTTTAATCCCGGGACACACCTTATTTATGTTTATAATGAGTCCGGAACATGTAGAAGTCTCCCGTTTATAATAACAGTGACGGTGGATGAAGGAACTGCAGATGCCGGTCCTGACATTGAAATATGTTCGGGAAACTCTACTTTACTAAACGCCACCGGAGGAAGTAGTTACCTGTGGATACCATCCACTTTTTTAAGTGATGATAAATCCCCTAACCCAACCTGTACTCCTGATAGTTCTATATCGTATTTATTAAAAGTCACCTCCCAAAGCTCTTGCCCGGGCTATGACACACTAAAAGTTACCGTGCTTAATTCTAACGAATGTATAGACGTAAAACCGGTCAATGCCTTTTCACCAAACAATGATGGCGTTAATGATTATTGGTTTATAGGCGGAATTGAAAACTCTGAAAATGAAGTGAGTATATTTAACCGATGGGGCGGATTAGTATGGAATACTAAAAACTACGATAACTCTTCCAATACTTTTGTAGGAAAAGACTCAAATGGAGAACTTTTAACAGCTACTACCTATTTTTACCTTATCTCCATAAATAATATAAAATATACAGGTTGGTTAGAAATTGTAAGGTAATAGTTTTATTTTTTTAAAAAATATAATACCTTTGCACCGTATTGATGAAATCTGAGGGGACCAAAAGTCCCCTCTTTCATTCTCTTAAAATGATTACAGAAAAAGTTATTAGAGATATTTGCTCTAACATAATTGAGGAGAAAGGCTTGTTTTTGGTAGATGTAATCATCAAAGATAAGAATGAAATATGGGTGGAAGTAGATGGTCCAAAAGGAATTAAAATAGCCGACTGTGTTGAAATCAGCAGGTTTATTGAAGACCACCTGGATAGAGAAAAAGAAGATTTCTCTTTAAATGTTTCCTCACCGGGAATGGGCGAACCATTTAAAGTTGAAGAACAATATTATAAGTACATAGGAAGAAATGTAAGTGTTCTTACTAAAGAAGGAAAGCGATATGAAGGGGCTTTAAAAGCGTATGACGGAGATAACATTACTTTAGAATGGACAAAAAAAGTGAAAGTAGAGGGGAAAAAGAAAAAAGAAACCATAACAGAAACAGAAATATTTAAACAACCAAACATTAAAGAAATTAAACTAATTTTTTCATTTAAATAAATGCTATATGGCACGTGTTAAAGAACCAGAAGTAAGTCTTTTAGATTCGTTTCAAGAGTTTAAAGAATTTAAGAACATTGACAGAACAAAAATGATGAATATCCTGGAAGCAGTTTTCAGGAGTATGATAAAAAAGAAATATGGAGATGATTCAAACTTTGATTTCATTATCAATGTTGATAAAGGAGATTTAGAAATTTGGAGAAATAGAGACATTGTTGAGGACTGTGAAGTGGACGAGCCGAATAAAGAAATTGCTTACTCTGAAGCCATTAAAATTCAAAGCGACTTTGAAGTTGGAGAAGAGGTTTCTGAGCCGGTAAAGCTTTTTGACTTTGGAAGAAGGTCTGTTCTTTCTCTTCGTCAAAACCTTATTTCTAAAGTTTTGGAATTAGAAAAAGAAGAAATCTTTAAAAAATATAGAGATAGAGTTGGAGAAATTGTCGCAGGAGAAGTTTACCAAGTATGGAAAAAAGAAATTCTTATTCTAGATGATGAGGATAATGAGTTAATTCTTCCAAAAACTGAACAAATCCCTACCGACTATTTCAAAAAGGGAGATACTGTAAGAGCAGTTGTTCTTTCAGTAGAAATGAAAAACAGCAAGCCAATCATTACACTTTCCAGAACTTCACCAAAATTCTTAGAAAAATTATTTGAACAAGAAGTTCCTGAAATTTTTGATGGACTAATTACCATTAAAAATATAGTAAGAGAACCGGGAGAAAGAGCAAAAGTAGCTGTTGAGTCTTATGATGACAGAATTGACCCTGTGGGAGCATGTGTAGGCATGAAGGGCTCTAGAATTCATGGTATTGTGAGAGAGCTTAAAAATGAAAACATTGATGTTATTAACTATACCAATAACATTCAGCTTTATATTTCAAGAGCATTAAGCCCTGCTAAAATTTCTTCTATAAAAATAAATGATGAGACAGGAAGAGCAGAAGTGTATTTAGACCCTGAAGAAGTTTCTAAAGCCATTGGAAAAGGCGGCTTTAACATTAAGCTTGCCGGAAAATTAACCGGATATGAAATTGATGTATTCAGAGACGTTGCCAATGAAGTTGATGATGTAAGCATTGATGAGTTTACCGATGAAATTGAAGCTTGGATTATTGAAGAACTAAAAGCAATTGGTTGCGATACTGCAAGAAGCGTTTTAGAGCTATCTAATGAAGACTTGTTAAAACGTACAGACTTAGAAGAAGAAACTATTGAAGACGTAAAACGAATTTTTAGAGAAGAGTTTGAAGAATAATTTTTATATTTTATTCGAAAAAAGTTAAGCAAAAAATAAAGGACATATATGTCAAAAATTAAGAGACTAAGTAAAGTAGCAAAAGAATTTAATTTAGGATTAACCACTGTTGTTGAGTTCCTGAAAGAAAAAGGCCATAAGGTTGAGCAAGACCCTAATGCCAAAATCGATCAGGATATGTATGAAGCTCTTCTTAATGAGTTTCAAAGCGACAAAAAAATTAAAGAAGTCTCTAAAACAGAGGTTCGCGAAAAAGTTAATGCCCAAAAAATCACCATTAAAGACCAAGGAGATAAGAAAGAAGCACCTAAAGAATCTCAAGAAGAAGTTGTTATTATAAAAAACATAGAATCTCCTTTAGAAAACCTTAAATCAGATAAAACAACTGAAAAAGCTCAACCAAAAGTTGTTGGTAAAATTGAGATTGAAGATAAAAAAGCAAAAAAGGAAGAGCCTAAAGAAAAAGAAGCTGAGAAAAAGGAAGAACCTAAAGAAGAAGTAGAAAAAGAAGAGCCTAAAGAAGAAAAAACAGAGCCCGAAGAGATAAAAATTAATATTCAAAAATTTGATGCTCCAAAAGTTCTCAGAAAGATAGAGCTTCCAAAAGAACCGGAGAAAAAACCAAAGCCCGTTGCATCATCAGAAGATGATTCATTTAAAGGCAAAAAGAAAAAGAGAAAACGTTTAAGTAAAGTTAAAGTTGACTCTAAGTCATTTACTCCAAGCGATAAATTTAAGGGTCGCAAAAAAGGAAAAGAACAAAAAGAAGAACTTACCGAAGAAGAAATTCAAAAGGAAGTTAAAGAAACACTTGCCAGACTTACTGCTTCATCAAAATCAAAAGGTTCAAAGTATAGAAGAGACAAAAGAGCTGCCGTAAGTGAAAAATTACAACAAGAAGCAGAGCAAGCAGAGTTAGAAAAATCAGTATTAAAAGTTACTGAATTTGTTACTGCAAGTGAATTGGCTAGCATGATGAACGTTTCCGTAACAGAAATTATTTCTGCCTGTATGTCATTGGGAATGATGGTTTCCATCAATCAAAGATTAGATGCAGAAACATTATCAGTTGTTGCCGAAGAGTTTGGTTATTCTGTTGAATTTATCTCGGCAAAAGAACAAGAAGACATCTTAGAGGAAGAAGATGAAAGCGAAGAAAATCTAGTTCCTAGACCACCAATTGTAACTATTATGGGTCATGTGGACCATGGTAAAACTTCATTACTTGATTACATCAGAGATGCTAATGTAATTGCCGGTGAAGCCGGAGGAATTACTCAACATATTGGTGCCTATTCCGTAGAAATGGAAGACGGCAGAAAAATTGCTTTCTTAGATACTCCTGGTCACGAAGCATTTACGGCCATGAGAGCTAGAGGAGCAAAAGTTACGGACGTTGTAATTATTGTAATTGCAGCAGACGACAACATTATGCCTCAAACAAAAGAAGCCATAAGCCATGCTCAGGCAGCAGAAGTTCCCATCATTTTTGCGTTCAATAAAATTGATAAACAAGGAGCAAATCCTGAAAAAATCAAAGAACAGTTAGCAAACATGAATTTGCTGGTTGAAGATTGGGGTGGTAAATATCAGTCACAAGATATTTCTGCAAAAAAAGGAACAGGTGTTAAAGAATTGCTGGATAAAGTATTACTTGAAGCCGATTTATTAGAGTTAAAAGCAAACCCAAATAAACGTGCTGTTGGTACAGTTATAGAATCTTCTCTAGATAAAGGTAGAGGTTATGTGGCTACTATTTTAGTTCAATCAGGAACCTTAAAAACAGGAGATGTTGTGCTTGCCGGAAGTTATAGCGGTAGAGTAAAAGCTATGTACAATGAAAGAGGTCAAGCCATTAAAGAAGCCGGGCCAAGTACACCCGCTACTTTACTTGGTTTAGACGGTGCACCAACTGCCGGAGATAAATTCCATGTACTAAGTGACGAACGAGAAGCCAGAAACATTGCAGATAAGAGAAAACAATTAATGAGAGAGCAAGGAATGCGTACTAAAAAACACATTACCTTAGACGAGATTGGAAGAAGAATTGCTGTAGGTGATTTCCAGGAATTAAATATCATTGTAAAAGGTGATGTGGATGGTTCAATAGAAGCTCTTTCTGATTCACTTCAAAAACTATCTACAGAAAAAATTCAGGTAAATATTATCCATAAGTCTGTTGGTCAAATTAGTGAGTCAGACGTAATGTTGGCAACAGCTTCAGATGCAATTATTATTGGATTCCAGGTAAGACCATCTGTTACGGCTCGTAAAATGGCCGAAACTGAAGAAATTGATATAAGACTTTACTCCATTATTTATGATGCCATTGATGAAATGAGATCCGCAATGGAGGGAATGTTAAAAGCTAAAATCGAAGAAAAAATTGTCGGTACTGCTGAAATTCGGGAAACATTTAAAATTTCAAAAATTGGAACCATTGCAGGATGTATGGTTACTGACGGAAAAATTGTTAGAAACAATAAGATTAGGCTTATTAGAGAAGGTATCGTAATTTATACAGGAGAACTTGGTTCTTTAAAACGATTTAAAGACGATGCAAAAGAAGTTTCCTCAGGGTTTGAGTGCGGGCTTAATGTCGCCAATTTTAACGATATAAAAGTCGGTGATGTGGTTGAATCTTTTGAGCAAGTAGAAGTAAAACAAACACTCTAAATACTTTTTAATATTTATTTAATTAGGCGGAAAAGTTTCCGCCTTTTTTGTACTAGAAAAAAATTTGACCCTTAATAAAAAAATGACGTATTTTGTTAGTTACCAATTAACAAAACCAACGGCTATGATTAAAAAAATACTTTTACTGTCTATCGCTTCCATACTTTCTTTAATCATAACTGCTCAGTCCCCTGCCGGGATAAATTATCAGGCAGTGGCTCGTGATGCGAATGGGGAATTATTAAAGAATCAAAACATTAAAGTTCAGTTTACTATTCTACAGGGTGCTAATCTTTCTTCTGCTTCTCCTGTTTATACCGAAGAACATTCTTCTGTTTCTACTAATCAGTATGGACTTTTTACACTTGTTATTGGTAATGGTACTCCTTCTCTGGGCACTGATGTACTAAATTCTCCTTCCTGGGGAAGTAACAACCAATTCCTTAAAGTGGAAATTGATGCAGGTAGCGGATATGATTTAGTGGGTGAAACTCAATTGATGTCTGTTCCTTATGCGCTTTATGCTCAGTATGGAGGACAAGGCGCTCCGGGTGCTACAGGACCGACAGGACCTTCGGGTAATGATGGGGCTACAGGACCAACAGGCGCTGCTTCAACAGTGCCGGGACCTACAGGACCGCAAGGACCAACCGGAGCAAATGGTACAATTGGTGCTACAGGAGTACAAGGCCCCACCGGACCAACTGGTGTAGCAGGAACAAATGGAAGTACAGGCCCTACAGGTCCTCAAGGAATACCCGGCCCCACAGGAATGCCTGGACCAACTGGATTAAATGGTACTATAGGAGCTACAGGACCAATAGGACCATCAGGAACAAATGGAATAGCAGGAGCTACTGGCGCAACCGGATCTACTGGACCTACAGGAAATGTTGGAGCTACAGGTGCACAAGGAGTTACCGGTCCAACAGGTACCTTTATGTCAGGAACTGCAGCAGGACAAACTACCTATTGGAACGGAACATCATGGGTTATAAACCAAAACATTTACAACAATGGAGGAAATATTGGAATTGGTACAACCACTCCCGGTGCCGGGCTGGAAGTTGCGGGCTCATCAATATGGAACTCTGCTATTGGTATAAATAATACAGGAGGAGGAAACGATTGGAGAATCTCGTCTCAAAGTGGAGGTTCCCTTAATTTTACAAAAGTAAATGGAGCAACCTATACTCCTTTGGTTATATCCGGAACAGCAACAGCTCCGGGTGCAGTGATATCACAAGCACCTTTCCGTATTACTAATAATACCACTTTTACATATACTTTCCCTTTTGCTCAAGGGAATAATGGAGATATCCTAGTAAATGATGGCGCAGGAAATATTTCATGGACTAATCTTGCAAATGTTAAAACTAAAAATGATTCAGATTGGATTGTTAATGGAACTCACCTTTATAACGGAAATACTGGAAATATTGGAATTGGTACAACTTCTCCCGGATATGATTTACACATTTTAAGAACAGGAAATGCAGATTTAAGATTAGAAAGCTCTTCGGGAAACGCTAAACTTCATATTGCTGGAGCCATAGGAAATCAAACCATTAACTTTCATGATAATGGAACCTTTGTAAGCGAAATGGGATGGGATAATGCAAATGACTATTTTTACCTCTATGAAAACGGCTCTGCAAACCTTGTTTCTAAAGGAGGAAATATTGGTATTGGCACAACTGCTCCAACTGTAAAGTTAGATGTTATTGGAAATACAAAAATTAGTGGTACAACAGAAATTGGAGGTAATGCAACACAATCATCCCAGTTATTTGTAAAAAACTCTGGAACAAACTCAAGTTCAATAGAAATCGATAACACATATAATGGATCTTCAACTATTTATGGTGTCTATAATAGAGTTAATCAATCCTCTGGAAATGCGGTAATAACAGGGATGTGGAATTATATTTCTCCATCTTCTACAAGTAGTACTATATATGGATATAGAAACCTTATACAAACAGGTGGAAATGGCGCAAGATATGGAATATTCAGCTCTATATCTGCAAATGGATCTGGTGAAGTAAACGGTAGTTATAGTAGCATTAACCATAGTGGAACTGGAAATGTATATGGTTTTAGATTGGATGCTACAGGAACTACAACAAGTGGTACTGTTAGAGGCTTATGGATATTGGGTCCTCTGACAATGGAAAATTATATTGGTGGAAATACTGGTATAGGAGTTCAAACACCTCAAAATAGATTAGATGTTGAAGGAGCTGCTGTAATTGGTGCAATTTATGCAGGAACAAACGTTGCCCCTACTAATGGTCTTTTAGTTGTTGGTAATGTTGGTATAGGCACCGCCTCACCTACCCAAAAGCTTCATGTTGTTGATAATAGTACATCAACATCTGGTGTTGGTTTTTTTGATAATTTAACTACTGGTGGTGGAACAGGTGTGAGGGGTGATGTAAGTCAAACATCTCCTGTATCCGCAGGTAATAGATATGGGGTTTATGGTACAGGATGGTATGGTCAATCAACCAATTATGGGGTTTATGGATACGGATATGGTGGAATCAATGCTTACGGTGTTTATGCCAATGCTGGAGGCGCATCAGGAAATAATTGGGCTGTATATTCTAACGGTAGTTCATATGCAACAGGAAGTTGGCAGAGTTCCGATTCAAAACTAAAGAAAAACATAACAGATTTTAATGGTGCTACTGATAGATTAAAAAAATTGTCTGTAAAATCATATTATTTCGATAGAGAAAGTTATTCATTCATGAACCTACCTGAAGAAAAACAATATGGCTTGCTTGCTGATGACTTGGAAAAAGTATTTCCTGAAATGGTTCGTATAGCAAACCACCCTATTATGGATGAAAATAAAAAAATGACTGAGGAAACTTTTTCTGCAAAAGTTGTAAATTATGATCAGTTAATCCCTGTTTTAGTTAAAGCAATTCAAGAACAGCAAGAGTTAATTGAAAAAATGCAAAAAGAAATAGACTTATTAAAATCTAAATAAATTAAATGAAAAAACTACTAGGATTACTTTTGTTGTTAATCACAACTTTGGGTTTTGCACAATCCCCTGCCGGGATAAATTATCAGGCAGTGGCTCGTGATGCGAATGGGGAGTTATTAAAGAATCAAACCATTAAAGTTCAGTTTACTATTCTACTAATCAGTATGGACTCTTTACTCTTGTTATTGGTAATGGTACTCCTTCTCTGGGCACTGATGTACTAAATTCTCCTTCCTGGGGAAGTAACAACCAATTCCTTAAAGTGGAAATTGATGCAGGTAGCGGATATGATTTAGTGGGTGAAACACAATTGATGTCTGTTCCTTATGCGCTTTATGCTCAGTATG
>JAUHYR010000039.1 GCA_030426475.1 Bacteroidia bacterium | reverse complement strand
GCATCACAATGTAGGTGGTTTACCGGATTACATGAATCTCAAAATTGTAGAGCCTTTACGTTTATTATTTAAAGATGAAGTACGTAGAGTAGGTAAAGCATTAGGTTTGCCTGATAACCTTTTAGGACGTCATCCTTTTCCGGGTCCAGGGCTTGCAATTCGTATTTTAGGAGATATTACAAAAGAAAAGGTACGCATTTTGCAAGAGGTTGATCATATATTTATTTCAGCATTGAAAGATAAAGGTTTATATGATGATGTATGGCAAGCAGGAGCGATATTGCTTCCTGTCCAGTCAGTAGGTGTTATGGGCGATGAAAGAACATACGAAAATGCAGTTGCATTAAGAGCAGTTTCTTCTACAGATGGTATGACAGCAGACTGGTGTCACTTGCCTTATGAGTTTTTAGCTGAAGTTTCAAATCACATTATCAATAAAGTAAAAGGTATTAATAGAGTGGTGTATGACATTAGTTCTAAGCCACCGGCAACTATTGAATGGGAATAATGAAATTCAAAACCCTCATATTATTTGTTTCCATAATTCTAACTGCTACTATTAGTGTAGGGCAAACTGTCACTAAAGACACCATAGAGATTGTTGAGATAGGAAAACAAAAATTCTACATTCATACAGTTGAAGCGGGACATACACTTTATGCCATTTCTAAAAGGTATAACACTCCTATAGATGTAATTAAAGAAGCTAATCCGGGAATAGAGAACGGTTTAAGCATAGGGCAAAAAGTGAAGATTCCTGTAAAGAGAGATTCAAAAGAAGCCGTGAATTCTGAAGCAATAAAACTAGATGGTAATTATATTCTTCATGAAGTTCAGCTGGGAGAAACTGCTTATGGAATTGCAAAATCATATAATATTTCATTTAAAGAATTAGCTATAGAAAATTCAAATTTAGATAGCTTGGCAATTGGGCAGCATTTAAAAATTCCTGTGGCAAAAATTAAACAAGAGAAGCCGGATATTTTAACTCAGGCACAACACTCAAATTATATTCAACATATTGTTATAAAAGGACAGACATTATATTCACTTTCAAAACAATACAACACTTCAATTGATTCAATTATACAAGCTAATGATGGTTTGCCGAAAGGCTTGGTTGAGGGGGAAACTATTCTGATTCCAAAGAAAAAATCAGTAAAAATTGATAAGAACGATAATAGACTCACGCAGGAATTAAAGAATGCGTTGACTCAAAGTTTTAGTGTTAAAGATTCGCTTTTCCAAGATACTATTATTAAAAAGGAAAAATACAAAATAGCTCTTTTACTGCCTTTTTACGGAGAAATAAACAGAAATCTGGAAGCCAATAGAAATGCGATAGATAAGAAACAAGTATATGTGAAGTCAACTATCGGATTGGACATTTACCAAGGAATATTATTTGCGCTAGACTCATTAAAGCGAATAGGTTTCAATGCTGATTTATATGTTTTTGATACCGGTAATGATTCTTCACAAATAGCGTCAATATTATCTAAGCAAGAATTGAAAGAGATGGATGTTATACTCGGCCCCCTTTATTATTCAGGTTTTGAAACAGTAGCTAATTATGCAAAAGAAAACGAAATTCCGATTGTTTCTCCCGTTCCTCTGAATAATAAAATACTACTTGGTAACTCCTATATCAGTAAGATAGTTTCCTCAGATATTATTCAAATTGAAGAATTGTGTAAGTATCTTGTGGACTCCATGAAACAGTACAACATTGTTGTGGTAAAACAAAATAAGGAATACGATAAAAAATGGGCACAAACGTTCATCCAAACTTATCGTAAGTTAATTAAACAAATTCCGGATTCAAATCTATATTCTTTACCTAAAGAAACTACATGGAGCGGAGCAACTAGTGTTAAAAACAATATGATTTCCGGTAAACGAAACGTACTTATCGTTCCATCATCTGACAAAGCTTTTGTAGCTGACTTTATGAATAAAATGAATAACGAAACAAAAAATTATGACATTACTATTTTTGGTGATGAAAAGTGGCAATACTACGATAATATTGATGTATCACATTTAGAAAACATGAAGCTACATCTTTGTGTGTCTAATTATTTTGAAGATACTTTAGGAACATTTACCAAAGAGTTTGTAGATTTTACAGAAACGTATCCTACTAAATATGCTTCTATAGGTTTTGATATGGGCTTGTATTTTGGTTTTTTAATGAACAAGTATGGAGTGAATTTCATGTCTTGGATAGAACAAGAAAAATTAGAATCCACTTCTGTTAAATTCGACTTTTTTAAAACTGGTTTGGAGAGCGGTTACGAAAACAGATGTACTTATATTCTTAAATTCAAGGAAGGAAATTTTCACAGAATGAAATAAAAAAGCCACCTGAATAACAAGTGGCTTTTTTAAAATTCTATATACTTTAAGACTACTTTTTCTTCGTAGTTGTTTTTTTAGCAGTAGTTTTCTTTGCGGTAGTCTTTTTAGCAGCAGTTTTTGTTTCACTAGCTTTTTTAGTAGTAGTCTTTTTTGCTGCAGCTTTTTTAGTTGTTGCCTTCTTAGTTTCAGCAGTTTTTGCCTTTGTGGTTTCTTTTTTAGCCGCAGGCTTAGTAGTAGTTTTTGCAGCTGCTGTTGTTTTTGCCTTTTTAACCTTTTTTGGTTTAGGAGTAGCAGCTGTAGATTTCTTTTTTCGTTTTCTTGAAACGCCATAAGAACCCATTACACGCTTTCCTTTTTTGGTTTTTTTATCACCTTTTCCCATTTGTATTTTTTTTGGTTTGGGCAAATATATAAAATTGATTTCTAAATACTTTTTAATTCATTTAATATTCGTTGCTCTATTACATCCGAATTTTTAATAGTTTGTTTTGCCCAATTTATTAATGTATTTATTTTTTCTTCTTCAGTTAGATAGTAACTTTTAACTTTTGGTCTAGCTTTTGAAGTTAAGTATTGTAAGCAAACAGCCGCACATACGCTTATGTTTAAACTTTCTGTAAAGCCATATAACGGAACTTTTAATCTCACATCCGCTTTTTCAATTACCTCTTCCGACAATCCTTCTTTTTCCGTTCCAAAAAATAAAGCAAACTTTTGGGTTACGTCAAAATCTTCTAAAGAAGTGGTTTTACCATGTGGTGTGGTAGCTATAATTTTATATCCGCTACTTTTTAATTCATCAATACAGCTTTTGGTGTTATTTGTATCTGTAGAATTATGCTTGTGTAAGTTTACCCATTTAGATGAACCTAAGGCAACATCCGGGTTCAACTTATATTTATTTTTATTTTCAATGATGTGAAGATTTTGTATTCCAAAACAATCACAACTTCTAATAACAGCGCTTGCATTTTGCGGCTGAAAAATATCTTCAACCACCACTCTGATATGATTTGTACGATGATTAATTATCTCATAAAATCTATCCACTCTCTCAGGAGTGATTAATTCCAAGAGTTTATCAAGCAATATTTTTTTGGTTTCTAAATTCATAGGTAAAAAAAAAGACCTCACAAGGAGGCCTTTTTTAAAACTAATGCAATTATTAGTTAACTTTTTTCGCTAATTCAGCACCAGCTTTGAATTTAACTACAGTTTTAGCTGCAATTTTGATTTCTTTACCAGTTTGAGGGTTTCTACCTTTTCTAGCTGCTCTTCTTGAAGTAGAGAAAGATCCAAATCCAACTAGAGCGATTCTATCTCCTTTTTTAAGAGCTTTAGAAACTGTAGTTGTGAAAGAATCTAATGCTTTTTTTGCATCAGCTTTTGATAATTTAGAATCTTTAGCGATTGCTTCGATTAATTCTGCTTTGTTCATTTTTTTAAATTTAAATGGTTAAACATTAATTTTGTTAAGGCAAATTTATAGCTATACCAATACCACACAAGCTTTGGGGATAAAAAAGTGGCTAATTGTTAATAAATATAGACCTTTTGTTAATAACCACACCCTAAAATGCCTATATAGTGGGGCTTTCAGCACTTTTTATTTAATAAACACCCTGTCGGAACCATCAAAAATAGGAGCCTGAATAGAAATAACTTTTACCGCTTCCTTTGAAGTAACCTTTAAACTATGGGCGGTATTCATAGGAATATTAAAAAAGTCTCCCTCTTTTATCTCAAAAGTATCTTTTCCGACAACCATTGTTCCTCTTCCTTCTAATACATATATAGTTTCAGAATGATGTTCATGCTTGTGTGCTTTCACTTCTTTTTTTATCCATATAATAAAAGAGGTACAAAGGCTATCTGAATACATTTTCTTTACATGTATGTTTTCATATTCTTCATTCGGTTCTAACTTTTCTAAGTTGGTCACTTGCGAGAAAGAAGATATTCCAATAAGAATAAATAATAATGTGATTAGTTTTTTCATAATTAACTTATTTGATATTCAGAAATTCTAAAACCCCTCAAAAAATCATCAATCGGCATTCTTTTTTTTCCTTCCAGTTGTATCTCTTTAATATTTATCCAGCCATTTGCACAACCAATTTTTAAAAATGATTTTTCATCAGTTTTTATTTCAAAAGAAGTGGAGCTGCTTACTTCTTTATTTACCTTATATAACTTAAAGCTTAGGTTGTTGCCTGTAGTTGTATTTTTAAATGAAGACCATGCCGCAGGATAGGGACTCATACCTCTTATTAAATTGTAAACATCTTCTACAGATTGTTGCCAATTTATTTTACATGTCTCTTTAAAGATTTTCGGAGCAGGCTTTAATTCTTTATTTTCATCTTGAGGGATGGATGCTATATTTTTTTCTTTAATGGCATTTACTGTTTTTAAAACCAGTTTTGCACCCACACTCATTAGTTTATCATGTAAACTACCTGCTGTTTCGGTGGCTTCTATTTCTACCTTTTCCTGAAACAGAATATTTCCTGTGTCAATATTTTCATTAATAAAGAAGGTCGTTACACCTGTTTCCTTTTCACCATTGATGATAGCCCAGTTAATAGGAGCAGCACCTCTATAATGAGGAAGGAGAGAAGCATGTAAATTGAAAGTTCCATGAGTGGGTAAATTCCAAACCGCTTTTGGAAGCATCCTAAAAGCCACCACAATAGCTAAATCAGGTTGAAGAGATTTTAGTTCTTCTAAAAAATCTTCAGACTTTAAATTAGTGGGTTGCAAAATCTTTAAACCAACACTTTCAGCATATTGTTTTACAGATGAAGAAGATAGTTTTTGACCTCTGCCTGCAGGTTTATCGGGTGCGGTAACCACAGTCACAATGTTTTCTCCTGCTTCTACTAATTCTTTAAGTGAAGCTGTTGCAAAATCCGGAGTGCCTAAAAAAACGATTCTCATTTATTTTCTTGGGAGCATTTCATCTACCTGAATAGGTTTTCCCATCATACAGGTGGTCATTACATCAACAGGAGTAAATTTTAAATAATATTTTCCGGCTACCGCACTTGCTTCAGGAAAATTTTCAACCGGCATTAAATATTTTGCACCACCTTCTTCCGAAGCCTCTTCAATTTCGAACATCCAATCACAACCATCCAAAGTATGTTGTTCCAATATTACTTTGGTATATCCATCATATTTAGATTCATCTACTTTTACATTATTTTCATCAGCAACAGCTTTTTTGTTGCAATTACATGAGCTAAGAAATAGAACTGCTAATAAAACAATACCTATACGTTTAATACTTTTAATTTCCATTTTCCACTTTTTAAATAGATATAACACATTACAGAAAGTAAGCCAAAGTATAAAAATTCTGTACTCCAAGCAATTTCGACACCCGCATTCATGTATTTTACTACTCCAAATGCCGTAAGCAGATAAATAATCATGGTAATGATTTCTATGATTAATGTAAACATGGTATTACCCGTTCCTGATACGGCATTAAATTGAACAGTACCTATAGAAAACACAAACATAGCACCTAATATTACGTAAAGTGTACCGTAAGTATCTACAATTAAATCTTCGTTTGGAGTGAATATTCCAATGAGTTGAAATTTAAACAGGATAACTACCAATAAAGCAAAAGCATTAAATAATAAAGCCAACATTACCGTTCTTTTTACTAATGACAATACTTTATCATGTTCATTTTGTCCAATTAAATTACTTACCATAGTATTGGTGGTTTGTGCCATGCTAAAAACCGGAATCATCATCAGTATATAGATATTTCTGATAATGTGAGAAATGGTTAATTCTCTTTCACCAATATGTTCTATAATTGAAAAGAAAACAAACCAACCACCAAGTGCAATTAAATTTTGCAACATTACCGGACCGGAAATACTTAATATATTTTTAATGGTAGTGAAGTTCACTTTTTTGAAACTGAACAAGCCGTACATTTTATGATTTACTTTAATAGTAGTATATGTAATCATAAAAATAAGACCAACACATTCTGCAATGTCAGAAGCCAGAGCTGCGCCTTGCAAGCCCATTTGCGGAAATCCGCCATATCCAAAGATTAACAGATAATCCAGCACTATGTTTATAGAAACAATAATAGCGGTTTGCCAAAGCAGAATGTTAGTTTTAGTAATACCTACATGAAAAGAGTTAAACAAAAAAATGAAAAGAGAAAAGAAAATGCCGAATGAACGATATTGTAAAAACTCATTCATTAACTGCAATATGTTTTCGGACTTTACGGTAAAAGATAGTAGGAGAGGGGAAAGGAAAAATAATATCGCAAACAACACAACACTTAATAAACCTACAAAATAAATGGACTGTGTAAATACATTACCAATTTGTAAAAAAGCTTTTTCTCCGTTTTTACGCCCGATTATTATTTGCGAGCCAATAGAAAAACCCATTCCAACAGTTCCAAGTACAAAATACAACATGGTTCCGTTACCCACAGCGGCAATTTCCAATTCGCCTACTCTGCCTATAAAAGCGGTGTCGGTAATACCCAAAATAGCCATCATAAGGCCGCTAAACATTACCGGAAGGCTAATTTTAAATATGTTTCGATAGGATATATCTACTTTTTCTTGCATTGGAGTGCAAATGTAGAAAGTATTATTGGTTAATAATTATCTTCGTCAGCCGAAAAAATGAAATCATTCATACTAAATATTATAGATTCATTCTACTTTCTTTTTAAACGTTTTCTGCCTTTAAAAACTTATAGGTATGCAGTATGTGGAGGAAGTAATTTAGTACTGGATATTGTTCTATATTATTTGTTTTACCACTATGTAGTGTCAAAGGAAAATGTTGATTTTTATTTTTTTGTAATGAGTCCGCATATCGCTACACTGTTTATTGTTTTTCCTATTACTTTGTTAACGGGATTTTTACTCAATAAGCATATTACTTTTAGTAATTCTAATATTGCTACCGGAACACAGCTTTATAGGTATGTTTTGGTTTGTTTGGGTGCGATTGTGCTCAATTATGTTTGCATGAAGTTTTTAGTGGACTGGTGTGGATTTTATGCCACTCCCTCCAAAATAATTACTACCGGAATAGCCGTTGTGTATAGCTATACACTACAAAATAGATTTAGCTTTAAAGTGAAAGAAATTTAATGCTCACTTATTGTAGGCCTTTACAATCTCTTTCCCTAAAATTTCTGATAGTTCTTCTGCTGACTCTTTTCGTAAATGACTGCCATCATACGATTTAAACTTTTTACTATCAAGTTCAATCCATTTCCCTCCGACCTTTTTAAATGACAAAATAATTAGCTCATCATTAAACCCACTTAAAGAATCTTCAATAGTTCTCATTTCGGTTGTAGTGGGAGGCCTAAATCCAAAAACAGATACTCCCTTAGTATTCCAATATTTTACCTGTTGAATTAATCCATTAATTGCTGATTCATCCACTTTATTTTCATTAAAAACGGTTAAGTAGCTAGTTATAGCTTCTGAAGTATCACCGGGAATTTTATTGGATGCAACCCAACCATCAGGATTATACTTTTGTTGATAATAGTTTGGAATGTCTTCCTTAAAAAGTGAATTTTTAAGTTCACTAGGTTGATACGGTGAAAAGTGTTTTAATATAGGCGACAAATACAATCCTTGATATTTTTTGAAATTGGAAATATTTGTAAATATTTCTAGGTCTTCATTTAGCAAACCATTTGGAGTGAGTGAGTGTGGTGTAATGCCTAATACTATAACTTTTAAATTGGCAGAACTATCTAATTTAGTTTCAAGAAAGTTTAAATAGTCCTTACTAAACCCTGCGCTACTATATCCGAAATTGTAAGCAGTAATTTTACTATTAAATTGTTTCGTAAATGCTTTTGTCGATATCCCTCTATATATTCGCGAGTCTCCGCCAAAAACAACATTATTACGATTATTAGCATGAGTTTTACTTATCCAAAACTCATCAACTAATGCTCTGTTTTGCTCTGGTGAAGGTAATAATAGCTTGATAGCAATAGAGATAACTATTGCTAATAAAAGACTTGCTAATATTTTATTTTTTGCCTTCATGCTTAAAACTGAAAGTAAATAAATTGTTTTCCCTCTCCTCTAAAAAAGATAATCATTACAAGTGCAATGCTTACCATTATAACATCTAGTTGATTTTTTTTATACCATACCGCCATATTTGTTCTATTTTTCCTAAACCAAACTGCAATTTCAATAAGTATTCCCAATGAAAGAAATACCATGCTATCAAAATAAACATCTGCAAAATTGAAATTAGACGGACTAAACGAAAATAACTTTAGAATGATTTCATTTCCTTGAAAAATATCAGCTGCTCTAAAATACACCCAAGCCAATAAAGCTTGAATCAATATAATAGGTATAATTAATGGAGTAGTCAGTTTGTAATTCCATTTAGTTAGGCGCTCTGTCATCAAAAAGAAGGAGTGAATTCCTGCCCAAACTAAAAAGGTATAATTAGCTCCATGCCACAGTCCGGATAATAACATGGTAATCCAAAGCACTAGAATTCCTTTAGCTAGCCCGTTTCTTGAACCACCCAAAGGTATATACACATAATCTCTAAACCAGGTAGAAAGTGAAATATGCCATCTGCTCCAAAATTCTTTTAAGCTTTTTGATAAATAAGGATGATTGAAATTTAGCTTAAAATGATATCCCATGTATTTTGCCAAACCTCTAGCAATTAAACTATACCCACTAAAATCGCAGTAAATTTGAAAGGAAAATGCAAGCATAACTACCCACCAATACATACTTCCATCAAAAGTTGACTTTCCTTCAAATGCAGAATCAATAAAAAAGGAAAGGTTATCAGCAATAACTACTTTTTGAAATAGCCCATATACCATTAGCTTAATAGCATGCCATTTTTGAATGGATGAAACTAGTCTGTTTTGGGTAAGTTGTTTTAATAAGTCTTTAGCTCTCACAATTGGTCCAGCTACTAACTGTGGAAACATAGATAGATAAGCAAAAAAGTGCATTATATTTTTAGTAGGTTGTAATCTTCCTCTGTAAACATCTATGGTGTAACTAAGCGACTGAAACGTATAAAAACTAATTCCCACCGGTAGTATTAGCGCAAATTCAGGGATGCTATTTTGAAAATTTGTGGGAATACCTATTAAATGAAAGAAATCATCTAACACATTAGCAAAAAATAAGCTGTACTTAAAAATACTAAGTGAACCTAAATTACTTATTAATGATATTATTAAAAACAAACGCCTTTTAGCCGGTTGTTTTTGAATATATAGTGCTGAAAAATAATCTATTAAACCACTGCCAATAATTAAAAAAAGAAAACGCCAGTCCCACCAACCGTAAAAGATAAAGGACATAAGCACGATAAAACTCCAGCGGCTAGTATTTCTTTTTTTAAAAAAAGGCCATAGCACGAAAAATACTGCTGCAAAAACTAAAAAGATAAGAGAGTTAAATATCATGCACTACAAATGTAGCAACTAAAGTAAATTTTGGAATTTGATTTTAGAGGTTGTTATAAACCGTTTATATAAGAATTTAAGTTTTCAATAAAATCCTGAGCTTCAGTTATGTCAAGATTATCTAGGTTAATAATTTTTCTTGATAGTAATTCTCCGCTTTTCAAATCTATTTCAAGCTCATAATTTTGATTATAATCCTTGTTTAAATTTGTAGGCTGGATTACTTCGTTGATCTTTATTGTTATGAAACTTCTTTCAAGCCAGTAACTCAGCTTTTTACTTATAGGTGTATATTCTTTTTGTAAAGATATCTCATGAATATCTTTAAACTTTATTTGGTGAAGATTTTCATCATCGTCATAAAAATCTAAATAATCATCCTTTATTTCAAGTCCTAGATTTTTTAGTATTTGAACTTCATCGTACATAAATTAATTAAAAAGCTAAGACTTGTTTCACTTCAAATATAACGAAAGTTCTACTTTTTCCTCTTAATATCAAATGCTCAGTGTGACTTTTAGCATAAGTTGTAGTAACTATTGGTTGTTTCATTTTTCTTTTAAGTAGGAATAAGACTCTGTTCTCCAATCATTGCCAAGGTGTGTAAAATTATCATACTTAAATTCCGGTGTTTTGTGGTGAATACTTTTAATCATTAAATTATCTTCATTATAAAAGTATTCAATCTTGTACTCCATTGTATATCTAATTGAATTATATGTATATGGGAGTCTGAATTTCCGTTCTTCAAAGGAAGTCTTTGTTTTACTTTCCTTATAAATATTGTAGTGTATTGCTTCAGATTTTACCACATTTTTATGATTATCTAAAATTAAGGTTTCTTTTATCTTTTTTCCGTCAGGGTAATTAAAAGTTCTGTGTGTTTTTGTGTCGATTCTTTTGATTTTGTATCTATAAGAAAGTTTTCCATTAACAATCCTTTTTCTTGAAGCTCTTTTTTGTTTTGTTACAATAACACTAGTCTGCCCATTTCTTACACATATCGATTTATTTTTGTTGTTATTGATCTTTGTATATGTGCAAGTTGATATTGATTCTTCACCATTTATAATGCTTCGTGTCATGGTCGTACTTGCTTTGTAGTTATAAGAATAAAATATTTGTAGAACTGTATCATGTTTAGTGTCAAAATGTGCTATGTAGGTTGGATGTCCACTATCATTTAAAAGTACAATAGATTCTAAGTAGCCAGAACTATTAGTACTATCAAATACATGTGTCAATACTTTCTTGATATTGTTTTCCTTTAAAATACTTGGACTACTGGTTTGGGACTTTAATTGTAAAGTAGCACTAATTAAGAGTACGAGATATTTAAATTTTAATTTCAATGACCAAAAATAAAAAGTTAAAGAGTATTATCAATTTACTTTAGCATAAGTTATTGCAAATTAGTCTGTTTTTAGCAAATACTAAAATTTTACTGCTTATAGTTTTAAACAACTACCTTTGTAATTAATGAGCACAAATTACAACACCAAGCTAACTCAGCTTTTAGGCATTCAGTATCCCATAATTATGGCGCCTATGTTTTTGGTAAGTAATGTAGCTATGGTTAAGGCTGCCATGCAAAGTGGTATTACTGGTGCCATACCTGCACTAAACTACCGAACCATTGAGGAGTTTGAAGCTGCTTTAACGGAACTTAAAAAAGAACAAAAACCTTTTGGTATTAATTTAATTGTAAACAAAAGCAACATTAAGATGCAAGAGCAATTAGATGCTTGCGTAAAACACAAAGTCAATTTTATTATTACTTCATTGGGTAGTCCGCAAAAAGTTATTGAAGCTTGCAAACCGCATGGTATAAAAGTTTTTTGTGATGTGGTGGATGTTGAATATGCTGCTAAAGTGGTAAAACTAGGTGCTGATGCTTTAATTGCAGTTAACAATGAAGCCGGAGGTCATGCTGGAAATCTTTCTCCTGAAGAATTAATACCAATGTTGGTGAGTAAATTTGATATTCCGGTTATTTCTGCCGGTGGAGTGGGAGATGCTAAAAGTTTAAAGCGTATATTAGGTTTAGGCGCTTGTGGAGTTTCTGTGGGCAGCCCGTTTATCGCTACGCATGAAGCAGGTGTTTCTGAAGAATACAAGCAGGCGTGTGTAGATTATACCGATAAAGATATTGTATTTACCACTAAACTTTCAGGCACGCCTTGTACGGTAATCAATACACCTTATGTGAAAGAAATTGGTACACAACAAAATTGGCTAGAGCGCTTGTTAAACAAAAACAAACGGCTAAAAAAGTTGATAAAAATGTTGACTTTTTATAAAGGAATGAAAGCATTGGAAAAAGCGGCTTTTAGCTCAACCTATAAAACAGTATGGTGTGCCGGGCCAACCATAAAATATACTACTAAAATTACTTCGGTTGCTGAAGTGGTAAGAAGATTGGTGGGTTAAATTCGTAAACCTATCACGCAAACATCATCTAGCTGTTCTAAATCACCTTTCCATTCATTAAAGAAACTTTCTATGATAGATTTTTGTTCTTCCATGGGTTTGGTGTAAATAGATGTCAATAGGTTTTCAAATCCTGCTAATTTTAGCTTTTTACCTTTTTCACCGCCAAATTGGTCAACGTAGCCATCTGAAAATAAATACACAGAATCTCCTTTTTGAATATAAATTTCATGGGTATCAAAGTCAACTCTCTGCTCATATAAGCCGATAGGTTGTTTGTTTGGTTTAATTTTTTTAATCCCTGATTCATTGATAATCCATAAAGGTAAATTAGCACCGGCCCATTTTATTTTGTTAGTAGTTAAGTTCATGGAACATATAGAAATGTCCATACCATCTCTCACTTGGCTTTCACTTTTCTCAAATGTTTCTTCTACCATTTTAGATACTTCATCTAAAATTTTACCGGGCTCAACTATTTTCATTTCTTTCACCGCTCTATTTAAGCAGTTTGAGCAAACTACACTAACCATGGCACCGGGAACTCCATGTCCTGTACAATCTGCTACAGCAAATAAAACGGCATCATTAGTATGTTCCATCCAGTAAAAATCACCGGCTACTATATCTCTTGGCCTGTACAAAATAAAAGATTCCTGTAAGTATGACTTTACTAATTTAGTGGGAGGGAGAATAGCATTTTGTAATCGTTTTGCATATTGAATAGAATCGGTAATTTCTTTGTTTTTTTCTTCTACAATATCCTTTTGATGTTTTAACTGTCTATTTAATTGATTTCTTTTCTTTATTCCCAGTATTAATATTACACCTACAATAAGAGAAATTAGTAACCCAATGACTAAGGTCATTTTTTGGAAATTACTTTTTTCAATTTCTGCTGCTTGTAATTTCTCTTTTTGATACAAGGTTTCTTTTTCTTGGTTTAGTAATGCTATTTCCTGATCTTTTCTTTCTACATTAAACTGTGTTTGCATTTTAGAGATTATCTTGCTTCGTTCTTCATTAAATGCAATATCTTTTAATTCAATAAAGTTGTGATAATATTCATACGCTTTTTTATAATCTGCTTGTTTAAATTTTAATGCAGAAAGAGCTTCATACGCCATCATTTTTCTTTTACCCACATCTTCTTGAATAGCGTATTTTAAAGCTTTGCTAAGTACTTCATTTGCTTTAGTATAATTATTTAAAGCGGTATAGCATTTTCCTAAACCAACCAAAGTATAAACCTGATCGTTGGGGTCATAATATTCTTCTCTGCTTTTTTGACTAGCCATAAGTTCTTCCAATGCTTTGGAGAATTCTTTCCGGTCTAAATACACTTGTCCAAAGCCATATCTTACGTAACCTTGCAAGTCTTCACCATTGTATTTTTTTGTGTTTTCATAAGACCTTTTATAATAAATTAATGCGCTATCTAAATTTTTTGCTTCATAGTGAACCTCACCAATATTATAATCGTATCGCCATTTATTTTCATCGTTTTCAGATTTCGCATCAAAAATTGCCGCTCGTCTGAAGCATGAATTAGCTAGTTCATAGTCTTGTTGGTACTTGTATGCAATAGCCATGTTATTGTAAACCGCTGCCAGTGCAGCGTCATACTCCATTTCTTCCAGTATTTTAATGGCATTCATATAGGCTTCAATAGCCTTGTCATACCATGTTAACCTTGAATATGCTCTTGCAATTAAAGCCCAGCTTCTTGCTTCAGGGTAAGGGTCATCAACAAAATCTTTTTGAATTTTAATGGCGGCTAAATAATTTTCTACAGCTTCTTCGTACTTGTGTAACTTGTAAATACCTAAGGCCATTGCAGATTGAGCATTACCTATTCCTTTTGTATATTTTAATTTCTTAGCTAATTCAAAGGCTTGCTTTCCGTAATCAAAGCATTTTTGAGGATCTCTATACTCATATTCATTGGAGATGTAAATAAGATTTTTAATCTTACTCGTATCTTCAGGCATATTAAGTGTGACTGCCTCAATACTATCTAAATTCCCTGCAAAGAATAATAGCGGTAGAATAGTAAAAGTAAATAGTAGATTTAGTTTTTTCACTTCACGAATATAGTAAAGCAATTCAATTAACTGTTAATAAGGGCGATATCTTCTGAAAATAGTGTATTTACCTTTTACCGCCATTATAATTTCATAATGAGAAGCATTACGTAAAAAGTCGTCAGAGAAATTACAGAAATCAATAAAGTCTTGATATTCATAAGGAGATAACTCTATGATTTCACCTTTGATATAAATGGTAAGAAGCTCTTTCATTAAGGCATCTTTGGCATCTTTATTTTCTAATTCAGCAAGTTTCCGTTTAGATTGTTCCACCTTGCTAAACATGGAATATAAATAAGTAATGGGACTATATATGGCTGATGAAACAGAATTGAATTCATAAGTTTGGTAATTATGTGGAGATAATTTTTCAATATCCTTTTTAATTTCAGCAAATTCTCTATCGGGCTTTACTTCAAATGGATTCAAATCAACTTGAAGTTTATAAATCTTCACTTCTACATTGTAAATACGTTTGTAAGTAGAGTCAGCAAAAGAAATCTTTTTAAGTCTATATCCGGGAACTGAAATTAGGATAGTGTCTGCTTGTTTTACCGTTATTTCAAAATTTCCATTTGGAGCACCCAAAAAGCCTAAACCGGTCTTTTGATTGGCCACCATTAAATATGGAAAGTTTTGTGAGCTTTCTGCATCTATAACCTTACCTTTTATTGTAATAGTATCCTGTGCAGTAAGTTGTAACATACTTAAGGCGAAAATTAATAGAAATAATATGCGTTTATAATTACTAATAGGAATAATTTTCTCAAATATAAATGTAAACTGTAAAGATATATTGTGTGGAACTGCTTTTTAACAAGATTTAAGAACATCCGTCAAACCAGGTAACACCAAAATACATTACGGCAATCCATCCTAATCCTTTCAAAAGAAAAAACATAAAACCCCAAAAACCAAGTCGCTTAAGCCAAAGTACCCACTTTGATTTGCTTTGATTTTTGTTATTTTGTTCAACATTCATTTACAACACAAAGTAATGCAAAAACAATCATATACGCTATACAATAAAAAGGGTAGAAAATTCCCGGTAGATTTTAGACATAAAGATAATACTACTAAACCGATTATTATTTTTTGTCATGGTTTTAAAGGTTTTAAAGATTGGGGGCATTTTCCATTATTGTTAGATGAACTGGCAAAACATAATTACGATGTAGTTTCTTTTAACTTTTCCTTAAATGGAGGAACTGTTGAACAGCCCATTGACTTCCCTGATTTAGATGCTTTTTCAAAAAATACCTACTCACAAGAATTAGAAGATTTGGGTATTGTAGTAGACTTTATTGAAAATGAATTGATAAAAATATTCTCTTTTCTTAAGAACGAAATCTATTTAATGGGTCATAGCAGAGGTGGAGGAATTGCTATTTTATATGCAGCAAAAGACAATAGAATAAAGAAGTTAATCACTCTTGCGGCTGTTTCAGATTTAGTAAAAAGATTGCCAAATGAAGAAGAATTGAAAGAATGGGAAAAGGCAGGAGTAAAATATATTTTGAATGGAAGAACTAAACAAGAAATGCCCATGCATTATGATTTTGTTACGGATTTATTAACTAACAGTGAAGCATTAAACATTAAACAGGCTGAAAAAGAACTCAGAATTTCCCATTTGATTTTACATGGTCAAAAAGATGATACTGTTGATTACCATGAAGCTATTGAACTTAGCCATCTTAATTCTTCATCCAACTTAAAGTTACTGGAAAGCGCTAATCACACATTTGGAGGATTTCACCCTTTTAATGAAAACACTTTACCAGCCGACACCCAGAATTGTTTGAGTGAAATTCTATTATTTTTATCCGATAATTAATTCGAATGGAATTTTTAATAATTGCCTTAGTAGCTTGTGGAGCTTCGCTTTTAACATTCTTTTCCGGTTTTGGATTGGGAACTATTTTAACTCCCGTTTTTATCTTCTTTTTCCCTTTAGATGTTGCCATTGCACTTACAGGAATCGTACATTTCTTAAACAACCTGTTTAAAATAGGACTTATTTTTAAAGAAATAAATTGGCGAATTGTTGCTAAGTTTGGTATTACATCAATGATAGGTGCTTTTTTTGGAGCATATATACTCACCTACACAGCAGATTTATCTAGTTATTACTCATATCAAATAGGCGAGAGGTTATTTGAGGTGACTCTAATTAAAATAATTATTGGTTTTTTAATGATTGGATTTGCTTTGTTTGATATCATTCCAAAACTTAAAGCCATCCAGTTTGATGAAAAGCATCTTTATTCCGGTGGACTGGTAAGTGGTTTTTTTGGTGGGTTATCGGGTCATCAAGGTGCGCTGCGAAGTGCGTTTTTAATTAAGTGTAATTTACACAAGGAGGCGTTTATTGCAACAGGAGTGGTAATCGCTTCGGCTGTCGACATTACTCGTCTTTCGGTTTACTTTAGTAGAATAGACTCCATTAATTTTTCAGGCAATTTGCCTATTCTCGCTACAGCTGTTTTCGCTGCTTTTGCAGGTGCAATAGCGGGTAAAAAACTCCTTAAAAAAATGACTATGGACAGCCTGCAATTAATAGTAGGTATTCTCATTATTCTTATGGGAATCGGAATGATTGTGGGTTTAATTTAATTCTATTAAAAAAGAATTATACAATATAATATTTTACTATTTGCACAATAATTAGATTAAAATTTACGTAGTAGTATAAACTTTAAAACTTACTACTATGAAAAAGAATGTCATTTTAATTTTTGTGACTTCTTTAACTATTAGTATTGAAGCACAACAAAGTAATGCATTACTAAATGCATTTAAAAATCTGGAACAACATACTTCACTTAAAATTTCGCCATTAGAATCTGAATTATTCAGGTTTTATTCTGATGAGTTTACTAACCTTCGCTTTTTAGAAATAAGCACTAAATTCTTACCGGAAAAAATCCCAGCATTTGTTAATGAAATAGAGGAGTCTAACATTACAGGAATAACTATTTATTTGGATAGTTTAAGTGAACTTAACCCTGAACTGTTCAATGTTTCACAGTTGTCAAGAGTAACAATTATTGAAAACAACTCTTCTGCACATATCAAGAATGATTTTAATATGGTAATGGGTAATGGAAAGAATATTAAGGTTGAGTATTATTCTAATAAACAACTACAGCCAAATGATGGTTCCTTTTTTTACAATAATCTGCCAAACTGCAAAGTCTATTATCAAGAAAAAGAAATAATGTCAGAGTGGTTTGATTACAATAGAAAATATTCAAATATCAAACCTTTAGTGGAAAAGAAGTATTTTGAAGGAACTTACGCCTATATCAATTCAGAAAGAGATACAATTCTCGAATTGTTAAATGGAGCTAGTATTAATATCCCGGCTAATTCATTGATTGATAAAAGTGGGAATAAAGTAACTGGAAAAGTAAGAGTTGATTATACCGAATACAAAACCCCTTTTGACATATTTGCTAGTGGGATTCCTATGGAGTTTAAAACTGATTCAGGCACTTTTAATTTATACTCTGGAGGAATGTTTGAGTTGTTGGCAAGTAAAAATGGGGAGGAGTTATTTTTAGAAAAAAATAAAGAAATAACATTAAATTTTGAGGTCACAGACAATCAAAACTATAACCTTTATGCATTTAATGACAATGAAAATAACTGGAATTTAAGGGAGACTGAAGTCACCTCTTTTATTGATAATTCAATAATTATCAATTATGATAACTGGATAACAGATTCAGCCTCACTAGATGAAAAATTCTATGACCAAAACTACTTTTATATATGGAAGATTAATGCGGAAGATAAAAGGTGGAATTGGTTGTTTAAAAACCGAATTTCAACAGGAAAGATTAACAAGCATAAAATGGTTGATATAGCTTTAGTTAAGAAATCAGAAAGAGGTGGAGTTTGGTTTAAAATTAAGCATAGGAACACAACTGACGAAAGTAGAGTTTTTAATAATTATTACTGGTATTCACTCAATTGCACTTCAAAAAAGGACTTTAAAAAAAGGTATATTAAACGAAGGTTGTATAGTGATATGTTAATAGAGTATGATAAAAATCAAAAGAAGTTTACGGTACTCCTAAAAGATCCCCTATTAGGAATAGTTGAGCTTCCCTGCGAACCGAGAAATAAAAAATATTTAAACCAATATGAAGAATTAACTGAAAAACAGCTTGATAGAATTGATATGAAACAATCTAAAATAAGGGAGAGACGCGAATACAGATTGTTTTATGGAAAAACATACTATAATTCCTCAAACTCAATAGCAAGAGATGGGATAGAAGCAAGTATGGTGAAGTCCATAAAAAAGCAAGGAATAAATACATTCAGAAATGATAGATCAAGCTTAACAAAGGAAGAATTGTCTATGAATAAACAGCAGTTTTTAAATCATTATTACAAAAAAGTTAGAAAGGAGTATGTTATTAAAAATCAAATAAGAACACCAGTATATAATAGTTCAGTAGTTAAAAGAAACCCTAACGAAGTACCTTTAAAACTAAATGGATTTGGAGTTTGGAATTGTGATAGAATAGAAAAGTTTAAGGAGCCCATATTAGTAAACATTAACTTTAAAGAAGATTCTGTTAACTCTATTAATTCTGAAATAGCTTATGTTACAGTAATTGATAAAAAAAATAGAGGAGTCATAAATTACGGAAATACAAACTTTATGATTGATGGCTCATCCAATTATGCTTTATTTATCAGAAATGGAGACGGGAAACTAGCTGCAGTTCCTTATAAAAACATTATATTTAATAAGAAAGGGGAGTATGAATTTCCCATTGTTTGGTCTGAAGACAATGTTAGCTATAGCGATTTAAAAAAAATGACAGGATTATAATTCATATCGGAGTCGCCAAATTGTTGTGAAAATGTGCAAAGTAAAAGGGGTAAAAACGTCACAACATGAATGATTAAGCTAGGGAAGGAGTTGGCGACTCCTTTTTTAAAATCTAAAGCCTATATTAAATCCTAATGAAAATTTAAAGTTTGAGCCGTAATAACCGCTATTTGCAGTATTTAATACAAAAGTACGCGTAACTCCATTTATATTTTCTTCCCAGTAATTTTCTTTCCAACCAAAACCTATAAATAAGTCAACCACTAAGTCATCAAACATTAAACTGTAATATTGATAACCTAAAAGTAAATTAATATTGTAATGAGTTCCCTGAATGTAAACATTTCTTACACTAGCCGCATGGGTAGTGAATGTTGCTGTAGAATAGGAGATATGAGGAGAAACGTAAATCCCAAGAGGAATATAGTTATATGGCTCTTGCTTGTAATTTCTAAAAGTGGTAAAATAAAACTTATACCCGCCCTGTAATCTAAATCCTTTTACTACAAATTCAATTCCCGGACCCATTATTGAATCTTCAGCAAGCTTTAATATGGGACTTTTTCCAAGGTAAGAAGCCCCAACCTGAAAAGACTGATTGTGTGAAAAAGGCATCTCGTAAAGCAATCTCCATTCAGAAGTAAGAGGAATAGAACCCCATATCGGAACCAAAGGGTTTGTTTTAATAATATTTCGAACTCCTCTTTGTTTCCAGTCAATAGTATCGATAGTATTTTGTGAGCATACTGCTAAACTCCATATTAAGCAGAATATGGTAAACAGTTTATTCACTAAATTTCATTCTAGCTTTTGGAGATGAATCTAGCCTGGCATAATCGTCTTCTAAAAGTTTATAACAACCCACCTGAGCAATCATGGCTGCATTGTCAGTACAATATTCAAAAGGTGGTATAAAGGCCTTACAATTAGTTTTGTTAGCTAATTTTATAATCTCTTGTCGTAAACTTGAGTTGGCCGAAACCCCTCCCGCAATGGCAATAGTTTTTACATTAAACTTCTTTATGGCAATTTCCAGTTTATCCATCAAAATACTTACTATAGTGAATTGAACCGAAGCACAGATGTCATTTAGATTTTCTGAAACAAATTGAGGATTTTTTTCCACTTCTTTTCTTAAAAAATATAGTACAGATGTTTTTAATCCGCTAAAACTAAATTCCAATTCACCAACATTTGGTTTCGGAAAATGGTATGCTAACGGATTTCCCTCTTTGGCCAATTTATCTACCAATGGTCCTCCAGGATAGGGGAGTTGGAGTATTTTAGCCACTTTATCAAATGCTTCACCGGCAGCATCATCAATGGTTTCACCTACAATTTCCATATTCAGATAGTCCTTTACCAAAACTATTTGAGTATGGCCACCGGATACCGTCAGGCACAAAAATGGAAAAGCAGGTTTATCATTGGTTTCGCCTTCTTTTTCAATAAAATGAGCTAATACATGAGCTTGCATGTGATTTACTTCAATAAGCGGAATATCTAAACTCATGGAAAAAGACTTTGCAAAAGAGCCTCCCACAAGCAAAGAACCAAGAAGTCCGGGACCTTGAGTATATGCAACGGCTGAAATATCTTCTTTCTTTATGTCTGCTTTTTTAATTGCAGCGTGTACTACCGGAACAATATTTTTTTGATGCTCCCGAGATGCTAACTCAGGAACTACCCCTCCAAAATCTTTGTGTACCTCCTGATTTGCAATAATATTGGCAAGTAATTTGTTATCTTTTATAACCGCAGCAGAAGTTTCATCACAAGATGATTCTATTCCTAAAATAATAATGTTTTTACTGCTCATCTAATTAAAATTGTGAAATTTGGGCTCATTTATGGTCAAAAGTATTAAAAAATGGACGAAGTATTTGCTCTATATAATTGGAGCAATTCTTTTGCTATTGTTTATACTTCTGTTATTGGTTCGAACTTCATGGTTTCAAAACTTCTTAGCCGATAAGGCGGCCAGCTACTTATCAAAAGAACTTCAGTCAAAAGTATCTATAGAAACAATTGATATCCGCTTTTTTAATATGGTATCCATTAATGGATTGTATGTAGAAGATTTGCATTCTGACACACTCCTTTATGCAAAAGAAGCTTCGCTTACACTTCGCTATTTTAAAACAGAACCTATTTACGCCCTAGTAAATAAAGTGTATTTAGAGAACTCCACCTTTAAGCTTCAAAAATATAAGGAAGAAGAAAAGTTAAACATTCAGTTTTTATTAGATTATTTTGCATCGGCTGATACTACCAAACCTTCAAAAGACCTTCGCTTTAACATTACCTCTTTAGAGTTTAATAATTTAAACTTCAGCTATCAAAATCATCATGAGGAGCGAAAAGAATATGGAGTTGACTACAACCATATTGATGCAAAAAATATACAGCTATTTGCTAATGGCGTTTCAATAATAAATGATAGTATTACAGGATATATCCACTCACTGGCATTTAATGAGCGGTCAGGATTTCAACTTCAAAAACTGACAACAAAGTTTTCGATTTCGTCTTCTCAATTAGAATTGTTAAAGTTAGAACTAAAGACCCCAACGACATCCATATCGGGCATGTCTAAGCTAGAGTATGAGCAATATTCCGATTACAAAGAATTTATTGAAAAAGTTAAAATGAATTTCGATTTTAGAAAGTCAAAGGTTGACTTTATCGATATTTCCTATTTTGCCCCACAGCTAAAAGGCTTTGAGAAAAAGGCATCACTGGAAGGAAAAGTATATGGCTATATTAAAGATTTAAAAGGGAAACATATTAAAATAGAAACGGATGACGGCTCAAGATTAATTGGAAGTGTTGATTTAACAGGATTGCCCGATATCAACAATACATTTGCGTTTATTGAGCTTAAAGAACTAAGCTCATC
This sequence comes from Bacteroidia bacterium, assembly GCA_030426475.1. GTDB lineage: Bacteria > Bacteroidota > Bacteroidia > Flavobacteriales_E > Vicingaceae > CALALS01. The sequence continues at coordinate 4,105 of JAUHYR010000039.1, read as the reverse complement.
TAAAAGTCAGCTAGAAACCTTTCCTTTATTTCCCTTTGATAGTGGAAAAAAGCTAACATTACCTGACGAACTCACAGGTTTAGGTGAAATCACTTTTAAAGGAGATTACACCGGCTTTATAAATGACTTTGTATTGTACGGGAAGTTTTATACCGATGCGGGAAATTTATCTACCGATATTAGCCTAAAACAAGATACTACTAAAACGTATGGAAAATACAGCGGACATATATCATCAGAAAATTTAGCAATTAACAGAATTATTAAGAATGACTATGTGGGAAGAACATCTTTTAGTTTAAGAGTAGATGGAGACGGCTATAACCCGGAAACAATGAAAGCAAAAATTGTTGGTCAGATTAACTATGTTGATTTGAATAAGAACCGTTTTGAGATTATCACTCTTGACGGAAAATACGATAAGAAAGTATTTGATGGCTGCATTACATCCAGAGATGAAAAACTGGATTTTGATTTTAACGGAATCATAAACTTAAAGGGAAAAGTCCCAAAGTATCAATTCACCTCTACTATCTATGACTCAAAGCCTGCAAAACTGGGATTGATGGAACGCTCCGGCTTAAAAACAAGGTTTTCTACAAATATGTATATCGATATGGAAGGCACCAATATTGACAATATGATTGGTACTATAAAACTTGAAAATGCTCATTATACTGATATAGAAGATGAATTTTTAATTGACACATTTATCGTAAGCTCATATTTCACCAATGAACAAGGCAGGCATTTAGATATAAATAGCGACATTGTTGATGCAAGTTTTATTGGCGATTTCAAGTTTAATGAATTAGAAAAAACCTTTAAACACTTTATAGGAACTTACCTGCCTTATTTCGAAGAATATAGAAATGAATTATATGCTAGTGAGCATAATATTGATTTTTCAGTAAATGTAAAAGACGCTAGCTTACTCACTAAGCTTTTCACCAATGACATCTATTATAAAAAAGGTGGTACTATGTCCGGTTCTTATGAAGCAATGTCAAAATCACTGCGTTATAATATGGAAGTGCCGTTGATTGAATATAAAGGAATTTTTATCAATGAGTTTAACCTCACCAGTCAAACGGTGAATGAAAACATGAAGGCTAATTTGTCTGCAGATAAAATTCAATTAACAGACAGTTTCGCTTACCAAAACTTTGAAGTAACCTCCATCATAAATAAAGATTCGTTAAATCTGGCAATACATATTCACAATGACAGAGACTCAACTACAAATGAATCGAAAATAAAATATAGAGGACGGTTTGATGAAAACAGAAGTGTTTTTGGGGAGTTTTATGATTCCGATTTATATATAGCAGATGAAAAATGGTTAATTGATGAAAACAATAAAATTACTATTGACACTGCCTCCATTGACATCAGAAATTTAAAATTAATGTCCGCTTCAAAGCAATCCTTGTTTTATGTAAACGGGAAAATCTCTAAAAACCCTGATGATAAAATTGAATTATTAGTAGAGAATTTTGATTTAACCAATTTAGATGAACCACTTTCCACATTTGGAATTAAATTACAAGGAATAGTAGAAGGAAATATCTCTTTAGCGGATGTCTTTGGAGAAAGAAAATTCACATCGGATGTAAATGTTAACGGCTTTGTGTTAAATGATACTAAGCTAGGTGACGGGAAATTATTGAATAAGTGGAACGACAGCGGAAAATCGCTACACACCGATGCAGTATTTAAAATCGATAACTTGCCAACCTTTAACCTTTCCGGTGATTATAATTTCAATAATAAATCGGATGCACTAAACTATATTTTATCGTTTACATCTGCTCCATTAAACATTTTTGAATTTGCAATTGAAGATTACGTTTCCGATTTGGAAGGAAAGGTAAGTGGATATGCAAGAATAAAAGGTAATCCGGCTCAGCCTAAAGTCAGTGGAAAACTAGAATTAGATAAACTGGAAGTTAAAATTGACTATTTGAATACTACTTATAGAACTACAACTACTGTATTTGTAGATGAAGATATGTTTGCCATTAATAATGCCGAGTTATATGATGAAGAAAATAATAAAGCATCTCTGAATGCTACTATTTTCCATGACAATTTTAAGGACTTTAACATGGACATTGGTCTTTATACCAGAAAGTTCTTATTCCTAAACACCAATGAATTTCAAAACAAATTGTTTTATGGACGGGCTGTTCTTTCAGGTCAGGCTAATATTTCGGGCTATGCAGATCAATTGGTAATGGATGCGGAAGTAAAAACAGAAAAAGGTTCTCTGCTAAACATACCATTATCTGATGAAACTGAAATTGGTGAAAATAATTTGGTAACATTTATTAATAACGGAGAAGACCTGGAAAAAGAAGAAGAAATTGATTTATCAAATATATTGATGAACTTTAAAATGGAAGTAACCCCTGATGCAGAAGTAAGGCTAATCTTTGATGAGCAAATCGGTGACGTGATAAAAAGTAGGGGAGACGGAGATATTTTAATGGAAATCAACACCAAAGGAGATTTTAATATTTATGGAACGTATACCATTTCGGAAGGAGATTATTTATTCACGCTTCAAAATGTAATCAATAAGAGATTTTCTCTTGAAAAAGGTGGTACAATTAGTTGGAATGGAGACCCAGTTAAAGCACAGCTAGACATTAATGCCATTTACCGATTAAGAGCTTCTCCTTATGACCTAATGGTAGGAGACAGCCTTTCCAGAGCAAAATATAAAAACAGAATTCCAATAGAAGTAAAGCTTAACATGGAAAAGGACTTAATGAATCCTGACATTACTTTTGATATAGAAGCTCCTTCCGCACCACAAGAGGTAAGAGACCGATTGGCTAGTATTACTTATGCTTCAGATAACCAATCAAATGCCAATGAAATGAATAAACAAGTGTTTGCTTTACTAATCTTAAATAGATTTATTCCACCGCAAGGAGGTAATCCTGACAATGCAGCACGTTCGGGCTTTGGAAGTACAACAGGTTTTGAAACCATTTCAAATCAATTGAGTAATTGGCTATCTCAGATTACAGATAAGTTTGATGTTGGGTTTAACTATCGTCCGGGAGATGCCATTACCAGCCAGGAAGTAGAGGTAGCACTTTCCACACAAATATTTAACGATAGAGTAGTGCTTGACGGAAATGTCGGCTCGGTTGGAAATACCACCACACAAAGCAACAACCTAGTAGGAGAGTTTTCAGTAGAATATAAAATAACGGAAGATGGAAGACTCAGAGCGAAAGCATTTAATGAAGCTAACACAAATATAGATGTGCAAACACAAGGACTTTATACACAAGGTGTCGGTTTATTTTTCCGACAAGAATTTGATAAGATAAGTGACCTTTGGGATAAAGAGAAGCGAGCCGAACGGAAAAAGCTTAGGAAAGAACGAAAAGAAGAAAAGGCCAAAAATGAAAAACTCCAAGACGATTAGCTTGGAGTTTTTTTTATGAGTTAAACTATTTACTTACTTGTCTTCAGTATCTGTTTTCTTCTTTTTCGCTTTTGAAATGCTTAGCTTCAGTTCATCAGAACCTTTTACTAAATCAACTTTAATACTATCACCTTCTTCAAGGCTAGATTTAATAATTTCTTCCGCTAAAGGATCTTCCAGATATTTCTGAATAGCTCTTTTTAAAGGTCTTGCGCCATACGCTTCGTCAAACCCTTTATCAGCAATAAAGCTTTTTGCATCATCAGATAGTTTAATGTTAAATCCTAAATTAGAAAGTCTTCCGTAAAGTCCTTCCAATTCAATATCAATAATTTGATGAATATGTTCTTTGGTTAATGAGTTAAACATGATAACATCATCCACTCTGTTTAAGAACTCAGGAGCGAAAGCTTTTTTCAATGCACTTTCAATAATACTTCTTTCATGGTCAGTAGCACCTTCTTTTTTGGCTTTCGTACCAAATCCAACACCTTGTCCAAAGTCTTTCAGCTTTCTGGCACCAATATTAGAAGTCATGATGATAATAGTATTTCTAAAGTCAATTTTTCTACCTAAACTATCAGTTAATTGTCCATCATCAAGCACTTGTAATAACATGTTAAACACATCTGGATGTGCTTTTTCAATTTCATCTAATAA
>JAUHYR010000038.1 GCA_030426475.1 Bacteroidia bacterium | reverse complement strand
TTCCAGGTAAATACAATCTCAACAAATAACGCTCCTGCGAGTAAACTGGCAAACATGCCTGATACAGCTGTAACTACAGGGTTTAAAGCATTCCTTAAAGCGTGTTTTAAAATTATAGGGAGATTACTTAAACCTTTGGCTTTTGCAGTACGCATATAATCCATTCCCATTACTTCTAACATGGAGTTTCGGGTTAATTGAACGATTACAGCAAGTGGTCTAATTCCCAAGGTTAGGGCAGGAAGGACAAGATTTTTGATGTCTAAATATTCATAACCTTCTAAATCGTCTATTGAGTATAAACTACCCCAAGTATTTAATCCGGTTACATCTGCTAATAAATCCCCAAATACCCAAGCTATAATAATTCCTAAAAAGAATGACGGACCGGACATCCCTAATATGGAAGTGAAAATTAAAGAGTTGTCTATCCAGGTGCTTCTGTTTACTGCTGCAATAATTCCAAATAAAATACCCAAAATAGTAGCAATCAACATGGCGCTAATTGCCAATACTGCAGTTTCGGGCATGGCGTCAATTAATATTTCAGATACTTTTCTTTTAGTCTGATAAGATCGCCTCATGTATGGCGACTTCATTACAATTACCTTTTCATCACCAAATGAAAAAAGTTCAGTGGCCGAATACTTTGTTGTGTCTAAATAAAAGTTGTTATCTGATTTATGGCTATGTACTGAAATAGGGCTGATATCATTCAAATACATCATGTATTGAACAGATAGGGGTTGATCAAGCCCTAAATCTTTATTAATTGCTTTTATCGATTCTTCATCGGCACGTTGTCCCATCATCATACGTGCAGGGTCACCGGGAAGTACATTAAACAATAAAAATACTACTGTAATTACTCCGCCAAGTACCAACCCACCATACAAAACCCTTCTAATTATGAATGTTATCACTTTAAATAATCTCTTTTAATTGTTTCAAAATCCGGAATATGATTACCATTCCATTTTCCTACTACCGTTCCTTTCTTTAAAATTAAAACTCCCGGATTTGCTCTTAGTACTGTTTTAATTGTGGTTTCATCTCCAAAATAAAAATCACACATTAACTGATGTTTATGTCTAAATTCTTCAGCATCTTCTTTAGGTGAAGCTGTCAATCCTATTGCATAGTAGCCATTATTATATGCTTCTTCTATTACTTTACTTATTGCTTGCATATTGCTTTCATCAGCTTTGCGAATATTTTTGGATATGAAGATAAATAAATATCCTTCTTCATTTAAATAATCTTCTGCATAATCATTTCCATCCACATCAGATATTGAAAAGTCGTGAATAGGGGCTTCGTCACCTTTTTGAATTAATTTTGATTGGGAATCAACAAACTCCCAGTTAAGCGTATCTTGCCATGGATAGTTGTTGGTGTTAAATTCTTTAACTTCTCCGGTATTTTTGTTTTTATAGCTTAAAACAGTTTCATAAATGTCTTGTTTTGCATCAGGAGGAAGTTGCATTTGCTCCCATATATTTTTGCCAACGGCATAAGGTCTATAATCTCTTATCGGAAGATGTGTGTAACAATATAAAATAAAGCTAACTGAGATTACAGTTACAAAGCCTGCAATAATCCAATCACTTTTTGGTTTTATCTTTTTGATAATGAAGTAACCCAAGAAAGTTAAAATGGAGAATAATACAGGGAAATACCAGCTAAATACCCAACTCAACAATGCAATTGCTATTAGTGAAAAAGGAAGCAAAATCATATCATCTTTTGCATCATTAAGTTGAATGCTTTTCCTTTTGAAAAACATAGGGAGAATGAAAATAAAAAGAATAAGGTCTTTAAAGAAAGATTCCCAAGGAGTTAGACTTCTTCCTAATGACCCTTTTAAGGCATCTCCAAAACAGCCGCAGTCAGTGACACAGGTAACGGTTCGTTCCACTTCTTGTCCGTCTACCATTGTTGTATATGTACTTAGCGGATCACAAGTAGCGGTATAAAGTGTTAGCCAACCAAAAAATATAGTCAAGCCAACTAATGACCATGTAGCCACTTTCATTTTTCCACCAAAAATTACTGCAAAGCCTAAAACTATTTCAGCTAAACAGGCCAAGCATGCTAATAATAGCGCATAGTCGTCTAAAAAAGTTAAGTTGAGTGCGCTCTCAGCAAAATAATCATTCAACTTATAAGAAAAACCTAAAGGATCGTTGGCTTTTATTAGCCCGGATATAACAAATAAACTACCAACAATAACTCTTGATATGTATAATAAAACTTTCATTTTAGCGGATTTGAGGTTGTCTCAAATGTACATAGGTTTAATCTATATAGTAGTTATATTTTATTAATTTACAATTATTTAACACTTTCTTTAGTTTCTTCCTCAAGTTTAATTAAGGCAAAAACCGAGTAATTGATAATATCTTGAAAGTTAGCATCAATACCCTCAGAAATCAAGGTTTTTCCTTCATTGTCTTCTATTTGTTTGATACGTAGTATTTTCATTAAAATCAAATCAGTTAGTGAGCTAACCCTCATATCTCTCCATGCTTCACCATAATCATGATTTTTATCAAGCATTAGCTGTTTGGTTGTTTCAAAATATTTATCATAAGAATCTAATATTGTGTTATGATTTATATTTTCGTTTTCACTAAACTTATGCTCAAGTTGAATTAATGCCATTAAACTGTAATTAATCATTCCAATATATTCGCTATCAACACTTTCTTCAACTTTATTTATGCCCGTCTCTTCTATATTTCTAATCCTTTTTGCCTTAATAAATATTTGGTCAGTTAATGAAGAAGTTCTTAAAATACGCCATGCAGTACCATAATCTTTCATTTTCTTGGTAAAGATTTCTCTACATTTTGTTATTATTGAATCGTATTGTAAAACCGTTTTATCCATTCCCCTATGCAAAAAGAAGCGAAAGATAGTGTTTTTTTCAGAAAAAGTGTGATTAATTGCAATGGCAATTTGCTTGATATTTCTAAGCCTCTGGTGATGGGAATTTTAAATGTTACACCTGATTCGTTTTATGACGGTGGAAAAAGTAATACTCTAATTCAAGCGATTGAAAAAACTGAAAAAATGCTTGAAAATGGGGCTTCTATAATTGATATTGGTGGATATAGTAGTAGGCCAAATGCTGATGACATTTCTATTGAAGAAGAAACGAGTAGAGTTTTAAATGTTATTTCTGAGCTTATAAAGCAGTTTCCCGATGTAATTATTTCAGTCGATACATTTAGAAGTGAAGTTGCAAATGCTTCCATAAATGAAGGAGCGGCTATTATTAATGATATTTCAGGCGGAGAATTAGATAACAAAATGTTTGAGGTAGTATCTAAGCTTAATGTTCCTTACGTTTTAATGCATATGAAAGGAACTCCACAAAACATGGTTAGTCAAACCAATTACAATGATATTTTAAAGGAAATGCATCTTTATTTTTCCAAAAGAATTAATGAACTATATTCTTTAGGTGTAAATGATATAATATTAGACCCTGGTTTTGGATTTAGTAAAACTGCCGAACAGAGTTTTCATATTTTAAATAACCTGAAAAGTTTTGAGATTTATGATTTACCGATTTTAGCTGGTATTTCAAGAAAATCAATGGTTTATAAAACGCTTGGAATATCTGCTGACGAAGCGTTAAATGGCACAACTGCTTTAAATATGGCAGCCTTAATGAATGGAGCAAAAATACTCAGAGTACATGATATTAAGGAGGCTCACGAAGCTATTCAGCTTTATACTAAGCTTTCTTTAACTTAATCAACCCAATTGCGTTGAATGCCTTTATTACGTAGTAAATAGGATCTATTTCAAACCACCTGTGTCCAAAATTTGGATTAGCTCCGTATTTATGATGATTGTTATGGTAGCTTTCTCCTAACATTAAAAAATCAACGGGTAAGAAATTTCTAGAGGTATCACTTACTTCAAAATTTCTATAGCCATACTTGTGAGCAAACCAATTAATAACAGCTCCATGCACTGGGCCTGATAAAAGCTGAATTGGCAAAAGAAGATATAACCACCAGTGGTCAGCAAATATTACATAAAATGCAATATAAGCTAATCCCCAAAAAATTCTTGAAGGCCATGAATCTGCGAAAATGTCAAATGATCTCCATACGGGTAAATTTTTCTTGTACTTGGGTTCAACTTCAGTTCTTCCATAAAAAATATCTGAATAGATAATTTTTGTTTTCCACATCATTTTCCATAACGATTTATCATACTTAGGTGAATGAACATCTTCTTCAGTATCAGCATGCTCGTGATGTTTTCTGTGGAGAACTCCATACGCAGTCGGGCTTAAATAAGATGAACCTTGAAATAGCCATGTTAACACAAAAAATACTTTCTCCGAAAACTTGCTCATCGTAAACATTTGATGAGCTGCGTATCTGTGATGAAAAAATGTTTGTGTAAATAATGAAAGATACCAGTGTACTATAAAAAAAATGATAATTGCCGTCAAAATAAAACCCCTTTAGTTTATTAAAGGTGCAAAGGTAAGAAAAGAAAAAAGATTAAAGCCGAATTTTATAAGACTAGAAAATGATATTTATCAATTCAAACTACTTTGCCTGAACAGGCTGGGGAATAATATTATTCCCTAATTTTTTTAGTAGCCTAACATGCGACTTTAGAGCTTCAAAAAAAGTTGGTGACTCATAATAAGGTAAACCAAACTCTTTAGCAGTGCTTTTGACTATACCTGCAATTTTTGGATAATGTACATGACATACCTTTGGAAACAAATGATGTTCAATTTGAAAGTTAAGTCCTCCGGTAAGAAAGCTGGTCAAAAAGCTTTTTGTTCCGAAATTAACGCTTGTGTACATTTGATGAGCCGCCCAATTATTCTCCATGTTACCTGCTTTGTCAGGAATAGGAAAATTAGCTTCTTCTACAACGTGAGCTAACATAAAAATAATGGCTATTGCAAATCCTTCAAATAAATGACTTAAAATAAACCCACTGAATACGACATACCAAGGCATGTCAATCATTATTATAGGTAATATGATAAACAAAAAATAATATAGAAATTTAAAAAAGAATAAGTTGAAGTATTCAATTTTTGGATGATTAGTATTATTTATATGTCCAATTTTTTCTTGGAAAAACTTAACAAAGTCTTTTTTGAAAACCCATGATAGTGTGCCTAATGGATATAATAAAAACAACCATATATGTTGATATTTTTGAATAGGTTTCCATTGCTGATGAGGTGTTAATCGGGCAAAGGGAACGGATTCTATATCTTCATCATGTCCTTCAATATTTGTATAAGTATGATGAACCACATTATGTGTAATGCTCCACATGTAAGCGTTTGCACCTAACAAGTTAAAAGAATAACTCATTAATTTGTTCACCCATTTTTTTGACGAGTAACCTCCATGAATGGCATCATGACCTATATTTACACAAGTAAAAACAGATGCTAAGCCTAAAGCAATCCAAAGTAAATTATTTATCCAGAGCGGAAAGTTTCCAAATAACAGGAGAAAATACGGAACGAGTACACTAGATAAAAAAAATACGGTTTTAAAATACATAAAACCATTGGCCTTTTTATCTATTTTGTTTGATTTAAAATATTCTTCTACTCTTAAATTTACTGCTTTATGGAAATCTAAATCGGTAGTTTTAAAGTTAATTCTTTCGTTCATCTGCAAAGTTAATTCATATCACTATGAAGTCGGTAAAGATAAAGTAAATATTAAAACATCAATTTAATCTTTTTTTACTTAGAATTAAAGTAGAGTTTTTTCTTATCTGTAATATTTAAGATATATAATAATTCAGAGTTCAATTTTGAATCTTGAGGGGCAGTAATTTTATTCCAAGACATAACATTACAATTATTGTCTAACTCTACAATGTTACTTTTTGATTTAGAAATTTTTATAAGGTTTTTTTTCTCACAAGAGTTTTCATTTAATTTTGATATATCAGAGCCTGTGAAAGCTAAAAGTATAGCCGAAATAAAAATATAGTAAAATTTATTTTTTATTCGATTAATTAGAAAAATGGTTGATAGACCAAAATAAATAATTAGTGCAATAGTTATTGGTGTAAAGGTATCTGATTTTAGTAAAAAGGGACGGTAAGGTCTATAGCCACCCATTGGCAGTAGGATTAAATATACTAACGTAAATATTCCTATCCATTTTAAAAATGAAATTATAGCCTTTGTTCTATCATTTGAATATCGTTTTTTTATTAGGTAAGTGTTGAGTAAAATGGCTAAAAGCAACAATGGAATTCCCAGTTTTTGGGTAGAGATGTAGTAAATTCCTAATGGTAACCTAGCATATCTTTCTAGTATTGGTATTGACTCCGATAGGAATGTGGAATTATATGTTCCTATGTAGAGAGAGTAAATGCTCATTATGTTAACAATAAATACATAAATAATTACTGATTTAATATTACTTGGAAAATTTTTATTAATTAACTTGTAAGAAAAAAATAAGGTCGTTAGAATTAGTATTAAGGGAGGGATAAGAGGTCCAGAAAAAGGTAAAATTATAGTAAGACAGACTAGTGTTAGATTTCTGAATAAATTATTATTTTTTAAAGTATATTGTTTAAATAGTGTATAAGAGTATATTAATAATAGAAGGATTGGAAGTGAGTAAAAAAAGCAATATGTGGTAGATTGGTTTATTATTCCCATATAATGGTTATAACCATAGGATTGGATTAGGGGAAATACAAGTAAAATAGCGATGAAATAATTATGTTTGAAAGGTAAACTAATACTATTGATTATCAGAGCTAAGTAATGGATGAGAAGTAGGTGGATAATAATCTTAATCAAAGCACATGCATAATAAACACTATCAATAGGTTTAAACACAAGTTGTAAAATATTTGGAACAGTTCTAAAATATTCTTTATGAATTAAGTGAGAAAAATATCTGTTTGGATTTGGGTGTTGTTTACCATTTGAGAGCATTTGAAAACCAAATGGATCTTCAAATATAGGTTTTACGTCTTCAGCCGGAACTATACCTCCAGCCATATCACCGTCAATAGGTGTTGAATAGAATTGCAAAAAAGAATAATAACTATCGCCAAAAAGGAACAGCAAAATTAGTAGAGAAAATAGTTTACTTCTAATCATTTTATACATGACAAAGTAAAAGTAATTTTTTAATAATTATTTACTGTTTGCAAAACAACAATTTAACTAACTTTACCCGCTTGCTTAGGTTGTCTGAAAATACCAAACAATTACTTTTGAAACTACTCATAGTAGTTCTTTTGTACCTTGTTACAAGGTGGCTTTTTTATTTTTTTTATATCCACCATTTTTCACCATTCAGAATAAAGCCATTTGTTTATGGTTTTCTCTTTGATTTTTCAGCCATAGCTATCATTTTTTTACCATTTATAGTTTTTCATTTACTTCCTCCTAAATTAAGATTTAAAAAGGCACTCGAAAAGGTGTTTTTTATATTAGGTATAATCCTTTCGTTGGTATTACAGTTAGTAGATGTTGGCTACTTTAAATTTACTTTAAAACGGACTACTGCTGATATATTTACTTATGCTTCTACAGGTGATGATTTTGTTGACCTTCTTCCTACATTTATAATTGACTATTGGTATTTATCGGTCTTATTTTTCGTGTTACTCTACTTAACAATAAAATTTTATAATAGAATAAATAATAGAGTTAATATTCCTGCTACTGACTTATCTTTTATTGTTTTTGGAAAAGCTTTATTACAAATTGCTTTTGCAGTAATTCTTTGTTTATTCTTTTTTAGAGGTGGTTTTAAACTAAAACCGATAACAATTATAAATGCCAGTGAGTATGTGAGACCTGTAAATGCTCCGTTAGTTTTGAATACACCTTTTACATTTATTAAGACTTTGACAGAAGAAAACATCACACCAGTTAAGTATTTTTCTGAAAGTGAACTAGAGAATATTTATAGTCCGATTACGCATCTAAACTCTAATAAACCATTCGTTAAGAAAAATGTTGTTTTAATTATTCTTGAAAGTTTTTCATACGAATATATTGGTTCATTAAGTGGTAAAAAGACATACACACCCTTTTTGGATTCATTGATTTCCAAAAGCTTGGTGTATAACTATACTCTTGCAAATGGAAGAAAATCAATTGAAGCCTTGCCTGCTATTTTATCAGGTATTCCATCTTTGATGAACACCTCTTATATCGTTTCTAATTATGCGGGTAATCAAATTATGAGCTTGCCCGAACGATTGGCAAAAGAAGGTTATTCAACTTCGTTTTATCATGGCGGAAAAAATGGAACCATGGGTTTTCAGGCTTTTTGTAAGGCTGCGGGAGTGAAAGAGTATTATGGGTTGAATGAATATCCAAACAAAGAAGATTTTGATGGAAACTGGGGTGTATATGATGAAGCCTACTTACAATATTATTCAAGTGAATTAGAAAATAAACAACAACCATTTTTTTCAGGAGTTTTTACATTAACATCACATCATCCGTTTGAAATTCCGAAAAAGTATAAAAACCGTTTTCCTAAAGGAGACTTAAAAATTTTAGAAAGTATTGGGTATACTGATTACAGCTTAAGTAACTTTTTTGCTGATGCTAAAACTAAACAGTTTTATAACAATACTATTTTTGTTATTACCGCAGACCATACCTCAATGAGCAATGATGCTTACTATTCAGGAAGTGTTGGTGCATTTAGGGTTCCGTTGATTATTTTTGACCCGCAAAACCAAAATCAGAGAATTAATAATAAGGTTTCTCAGCATTCTGATATATTTCCTACAGTGTTAGATTATTTAAATTACAATGGTGAAATAGTATGTTTTGGAAATTCTGTTTTAAGAGACAAGGAGAGTTTTTCAATTAACTATTATAACAACATCTATCAGTTTTATACACAGCATTACCTGCTGCAATTTGATGGGGAAAAAGTAATTGCATTATATCTTTACCGTTCGGATAAGTCGTTAAATAATAACTTGATTGATAAAAACCCTGATATGGTAGCTCATCTTGAAAAGAAATTGAAAGCTATTATTCAGCAGTATAACAATCGTTTAATAAATAATAAATTGCTTGAGTAGGCAACAAAAAATACTATTTATCATTAACCCTGTTTCCGGTGTAGGTAGGCAAAAGCTAGTGGAATCTGCAATTGAAAAATATTTAGATAAAAATAAATTTTCATTTGAAATTGCCTATACAGAATATGTTAACCATGCTTTTGAAATTGCTAACGAACAGAAAAATAGGGAAATAGATATTATTGCTGTAGTAGGGGGAGATGGCTCAGTGAATGAGGTGGCAAAAGCTTTAAAAAACTCCGATGTTTGTTTGGCAATTATTCCAACCGGTTCAGGGAATGGATTGGCATTACATTTGGGTATTCCAACTGATGTAGAAAGGGCTGTTCAATCTTTAAATATATTTAGTGTCAAAGAAATTGATACTTGTATGTTAGGAGAGTATTTTTTTGTTGGAACTGCGGGTATTGGGTTTGATGGACTCATTAGCCATAAATTTGCACAATCCAAAAAGAGAGGTTTTTGGACTTATGTTAAGACAACCATTAGGGAGTACTTTAAATTTAAGCCGTTTAAAATAAATCTTACGATAAATGATAAAACGATAAGTCAGGAGGTAATGTTTGTCACTTTTGCCAACTCCCGACAATTTGGAAACAATGCTATCATATCACCATTATCAAAATCTAATGATGGGTTAATAGAAGTTTGTGTGATGAAAAAGCACAATATGTTTAAATATCTCTGGTTGGGAATTTTATTATTTACTAGGAAAGTTCATAAGTCAACTTTAGTAAAATACTATTCAATTCAATCTGCATTTATAGAAGCTAATTACGAGTACGCTCATACAGATGGAGAACCAATTCAAGTTCAAGGAAAAAATAAAGTAGAGGTTTACCCTAATTCATTAATAGTATTATGCTAAATTCTATAAAGTCTAGCAAGGAAGTAAAATATCTAGCTATGTTAGGTGTTGTGCTTTTAATACTTGTTTATTTTTTCAGAATAAAGGATAAGAATTGGCAAAATGTGATGGTTTACGACCCAACCGGTTATTACACTTATTTAACTTCATTATTCATAGAGAATGACATTACGGTGGTAAATGACGATATGATTTATGTGCGAAAGTTAAATGGAAAAAAATACAATAAGTTTACCTATGGAATGGCATTAATTTACTCTCCTTTTTTTCTTACAGCACATGCCATTACACAATTTACCAACTTTGAAAGTGATGGCTATTCTTTACCATATATTTTGCTAATATGTTTTGGAGCGATATTGTATTTGTTGATAGGGCTTTGGTATTTAATTCAATTTCTAAAGACGTACCGACTTTCGCATTTTGCAATTTGGCTAACTGTTTTGTTGCTCCTGATAGGAACCAATTTGTTAATTTTTTCTGTTAAATTCGGCAGTAGTCCGCATGTGTATTCTTTTGTTTTTATTGCGGGATTTCTCTACTATGTTCGAAAATATTTTCTCTCTTCTAAATCCAAATATTTAATTTTTGCAGCTATTTTTTTTACAATAGTTTTTCTTATTCGTCCGTTTAATGCTCTTATTATTACGGCAGTTCCCTTTTTAATGACTAATGGTTTTTTGTCAGGAATTAGGCAACTTTTACAAGGCTGGAAGTATTTGCTTTTAGGAAGTGTTATTTTTTCAATCGGAATTTTTATTCAGTTATATGTATGGTATTTACAAACTGGTGAAGTTATTTTATATGCCTATTCTGATGAGGGTTTCTATTTTAATAAGCCAAAAATTTTTAATGTGTTGTTTAGCTTTAATGCAGGTATGTTTGTTTACAGTCCAGTACTATTGCTTTCTCTATTTGGATTAATATTTATGTATAAACGGAATAGGCAAATTGCTTTGTTTTGGTTTATTTCTTTTTCGGTAATTATTTATTTTATTTCTTCTTGGTGGAGTTGGAACTATGTAGGAAGCTTTGGCATAAGAGCAATGATTGATTTTTATGCTATATTTTCCTTACCTATGGCCTTTCTGTTAGACCAACAGAAACAATGGCGGAAGATCATTGTTTTACCTTTTTGTGGTATCTTTTTTTGTTTAAGTATAATTCAAAATTATCAGTTTCATAAAAACATTTATCACAAGTACAGTATGAATTTTGAAAAGTATTGGTTTAACTTTTTAAAGACATCAGATAAATATGTCAACACATTAGGCGGTAGTTTAGATTTACCTCCATACTCTAAAAACCCAATGAGTGATGTTTTTCATTATGAGTGTAATGATGGTAAAAATGAAAAAGGAGAATATGTAATTCAGAATGAATTTAATTGTACAGCTTACGTTGAAAAAGGAACTATTCCTTATAGAAAAAAACTCTTGTTTATTGAGGTGTGGCTTGATAGAATGGATTTGATAAAAGATGCATCAAAAGAATCGATGTTAGTTATTGATTATTCTTCTAAAGATGAATTAAGAATGTATTTACCTGTGTTATTAAATGATGTGCCTGAAAACAAAAAAGAGGAATGGAAAAGTTATTATTATACATTTACTGTTCAAGAGCCAAAACCTGATGAAAACATTAAAGTTTATATCTGGAATAGAGAAAAGAAAGAGTTCTTAGTTAAAAATTATAAGTTAAAAATTAGTACAGTTAACAACTAGCGTGAAAATAAAAGTCAATTACATAAGTGTACTTAAAGTGTTTTTACCATTAGTAATTATACTCTTTCTTTTCTGGAAATTTAGAATTAATGACGGTCAGTGGAAGTATGTAATTAACTCTGACGGCAGAGGATATTACCATTATTTTTTAGAATATTTTATAGATGAATCTGCCAGAGATATTGATGCAGAACGACAATATTTAATCAAGCCTAAAGATGTTTACTACAATAAATATTCTTGTGGCTCTGCTATTTTGCTTTCCCCATTTTTTGCAGTTGGATATGCTACTGCTGTTTTGTTTGATTTTGAACTTTCAGGGTACTCTTTACCGTTTCAACTTTTTATGGGAATTGGTGCCATTTTTTATTTAGTCTTAGGTTCATTCTTTTTGTATAGATTATTACTTACTTACAACATTAGAGAACCGATAGCATACATTACATCATTAGCTGTGGCTTTTGGTACTAATGTTTTATTCTATACACTTATTGAGGCAACAATGTCTCATGTTTACTCCTTCTTTATTATTAATGCACTTCTGTTGTGTCTTAGAAATTATTTTAAAAATGGTTCGGAAAAAAGTCTCTTTTTATCTGCTTTATGCTTTGCAATTTTGATGTTGGTGAGGCCTTTTAACGGATTAATTTTACTTTTCATACCATTTTTATTTCTTGACTTATACAATTTTTCGCAAGCTTTATTTCGGTTGAAAAGTTCGATTAAAACAATTATGTATGGAGTTTTGTTAGTTGTTTTGTTGGGACTGATTCAGCTTATTTCCTGGTACGATCAATCAGGAGAATGGATGCTATATGCCTACGCAAATGAGGGTTTTTATTTCCTTAATCCTCAAATTTTCAAAGTACTTTTTAGCTTCAATAGAGGGCTGTTTATTTATACTCCGGTTTTTTTGTTGGCAATTGCCGGACTTTATTTCATGTACAAAAAATATAAAAACGGAACACTTTATTTTCTAGGATTCTTTTTTGTATTAACCTATTTCATCTCTGCATGGTGGTGTTGGAATTACGCAACAGGGTTTGGGCTTAGACCTTATATCGACTACTATGGAGTATTTGCAATACCATTAGCTTTTTTATTAAATGAACAAAAAAAGGTAAAAGCTATTACTTATATTTTTCTGGGCTTTTTCATCTTTTTAAATCTTGTTCAGAGTTATCAATATAAAGTGAATATACTTCACCATTTTAGTATGAATTTCGAAAAGTATAAATACATTTTTTTAAAAACGGATGACAAATATATTGATGCTATTGGTGGAAATTTTGATGTAAAACCTTATTCAAAAAGCGGTTTAGGGTTTTTTAATAAAGTATCACTTACCGAAGATGAAGTTCTCGTAAAAGATGAATTTGCATTTACTCAAGAATATGAAGCCGGCTTTTTTCCTGAGGCAGAAACCTATATGTATTGGAAGGTTTATTTGGAGAGGCTAGATGTAGAATTCAATAATTCAGCGAACACTTTTTTTGTGATTGACTTTTCAGATGAAACAGGATTAAAATACTATTATGCTTTTAAAATAAATGATATTCCTAATCAGCTGGCAAATGAATGGAAAGAGTATTTTTATCCGGTATATTCTCAGCATCCAAACGCCAATGAAAAAGTTAAATTTTATATTTGGAATCGAGACAAGAAAGAAATTAAAATTAGAAACTTCAATGTAGAGTTTTATATTTCTAATGATGTATTAAAGAAATAGTAATGTCAAAGAAAAAAAAAGGAAATATTGTTTATAGTACCAATCCCAATTTTAACTATGATTACGAGAATGAAGAGGAAGAGCAAACGCTACCCAGTAATCAGCAAACATTAAGTGTAAAATTAGAACGCCATAAAGGCGGTAAAATTGCTACTATTGTGGAAGGGTTTGTAGGCTCAAAATCTGATTTAGATGATTTGGGAAAAATGCTAAAAACTAAATGTGGCGTAGGAGGTAGTGTAAAAGATGGAATTATAATAGTGCAAGGAGAAAAACGAGATAAAGTAATGGAACTACTAAACAAAGAAGGATATAAAACTAAGCGAGTTGGCGGATAAAATATAGCTATGATAAACATTCAAAAAGTCATCATTTTTATTTCAATTCTAATTCCGTCAATTGGTTTTTCTATAGAAGTTGATTTTCCGGAGTATGCTTTAGAAGGCATAAAAACTGAAATAAAATTTTCAGGATTACAAAACGATACCAATCAAGTTAAAATAAACGGTGAAGTTGTTCAGTTAATTTCTTCAAACGGTTCCGCAGTTTATGAATTAACGATAAATGAAGAGCAAAATCTTACGGTTATTGCTGGTGGCGAAACATTTGAAAAGAAAATTAATCCGATTGCACTTTGGCTGTCTGTTATTCCTCCTTTAATTGCAATATTATTAGCACTTGTATTTAAAGAGGTAATTACCTCTTTGGTGTTTGGAATTTTTGTCGGAGCATTTATTATACAGTATCACCAAGAAGGATTTTTGTTTGGATTAGTTGGAGCATTTCAAGCTGTTATTTCCGAATATATTATCAATTCTGTAAATGATTCAGGACATATTTCTGTTATTCTTTTTTCCACCATAATAGGAGGCATGGTAGCTGTTATTTCAAAAAATGGCGGAATGCAAGGAGTAGTTAATCGTATTTCAAAGTTTGCATCAAATGCTAAAAATGGACAACTAGCTACTTGGTTTTTGGGAGTAGCTATTTTCTTTGATGATTATGCTAATACATTGGTAGTGGGTAACACTATGAGGCCTGTAGCTGATAAGCTGAAAATTTCAAGAGCAAAATTAGCTTATTTAGTTGACTCAACGGCTGCACCGGTTGCTGCAATAGCTTTTGTTACCACATGGATAGGAGCAGAGCTTGGATACATTGGTGATGGTGTTGCAAGTATTGAAGGATTAAATGAAGGGAGTTATTCCATTTTTATTAATTCATTGGCTTATTCATTTTACCCAATTTTAACTTTGGCATTTATGCTCATGCTAATTTTAATGAACCGGGATTTTGGCCCCATGCATAAAGCTGAAACCAATGCAAGACTTTCGGATAGTAGTCAAGAAGTTTCTCACTTAGCTGATGATGAAATGAAAGAATTTGAAGCTGTTGAAGGAGTTAAGCCTAAAGCTTTTAATGCTATTATTCCTGTTTTAACAATAATATTAGGAACTCTTGTTGGATTATGGAAAACAGGGAAAGATGCTCTAGAAGAAAAAGGTATTGTTATAGATAGCTCAATGTCATTTTTCAGAGAAGCATCAATTACGATAGGTGAGGCGAATTCTTATGAAGCACTTCTTTGGTCTTCATTAGCCGGTTTGGCTGTGGCAGTTTTGCTTACCATTTCCCAACGAATAATGTCCTTAGGAAAAACAATAGAATCATCTATTAAAGGCTTTAAATCAATGCTTGCGGCTATTATTATTTTAATTTTAGCTTGGTCACTTGCTTTAATTACAGAGCATTTGCATACAGCAGATTTTATTACATTAATCTTGTCTGATAATATTTCTCCCATTTTAGTTCCTGCTTTAACTTTTGTGTTAGCTGCTATTGTTGCTTTTTCTACAGGTTCTTCTTGGGGAACGATGGCTATTCTTTACCCGTTAATGTTACCTGCTGCATGGAAAATTAGTCAAGATGCCGGTTATAATATGGATGAAACCATGAATATTTTTTACAATGTAGTTTCTTGTGTGTTGGCAGGTTCGGTTTTAGGAGACCATTGTTCACCCATTTCAGATACTACCATTTTAAGCTCTTTGGCAACTTCTTGTAATCATATTCAGCACGTAAACACTCAACTTCCTTATGCATTAACAGTAGGTGTTGTTGGAATACTTATCGGAACAATACCGGCAGCTTTCGGGATTTCTAGTTTTATCCTTTTTCCGGTAGCATTGTTAATCCTCTTTTTAATCGTTAAGTTTGTTGGTAAAAAAGTAATAGTAATATAAAATAGATATATGAATGTAGCAATAGTAACCGGTTCGGCTGGTTTAATAGGTAGTGAATCGGTAAGTTTTCTTTCAGAAAAAATGGATTTAGTAGTTGGTATCGATAACGACCAACGGGCTTACTTTTTTGGTGAAGAGGCTTCTACGAAGTGGAATGAAAATAGGCTAAAGGAGAAATATCCTAATTTTAAAACTTACAATTGTGATATTCGTAATTATACCGATTTAGAAAAAATATTTAAAGAATATGGCGCAGATGTAAAAATGATTGTTCATACCGCAGCCCAACCAAGTCACGACTGGGCAGCAAGAGAACCAATAACAGACTTTACGATTAATGCCAACGGGACATTAAACTTATTAGAACTAACAAGATTGAATTGCCCTGAAGCAGTTTTTATATTTACTTCAACCAATAAAGTTTACGGAGACACTCCTAATTATCTTCCATTAGTGGAGTTAGAAAAAAGATGGGAACTAGACTCATCTCATCCTTGGTATGAAAAAGGAATTGACGAAACCATGAGCATAGATAATTCTAAACATTCTTTGTTTGGAGCATCAAAAGTAGCGGCAGACGTGCTTTGCCAAGAATATGGAAAATACTTTGGAATGAAAGTAGGAGTTTTTAGAGGAGGTTGTTTAACAGGTCCACAACATTCAGGGGCTCAATTACATGGTTTTTTATCTTATTTAATGAAATGTGCTATTACAGGAACGGAATACACCATATTCGGTTATAAAGGAAAGCAGGTGAGAGATAACATTCATTCATGGGATTTAGTAAATATGTTTTGGCATTTTTATCAAAATCCGAGACAAGGTGAAGTTTATAATGCAGGAGGAAGCCGACATTCTAATTGCTCTATGATGGAAGCAATAGATATTTGCGAAAACATTATCGGTAAAAAAATGAACTACAAATATTCTGAAACGAATAGAATAGGTGACCATATTTGGTATATCTCAGATGTATCAAAATTCAAAAACCATTTTCCTAATTGGGAGTATAAATTTGGAATGGAAGACATTTTAACACAAATCCATCAAAACATGAGTGAAAGAGTTCTTAGCTAAACTTCAAAATATATATCTTTGCAGTCTATGACCAAATCTCTTTCTATATCTTTTATATTTCTTTCAGCTCTACTATTTGGGCAAAACAATCTTCAGGATTTACGCATTTATCATGATGTATATACTCCTGAGGCGGTGCTTGATGATACTTACGGAATTACTATGTACAATAAATTTAACGCCCGACTTGGCGGAGATTCGGTTAGAAATTGTAAAGGATATGCTTGTTCTGATTTTGTTGAAGATTATTATACTACCGGTCAATTACTGCACAAAGGATATTATTTGAATGGTCAGGTTACGAGTTACAAAAACTGGTATCCAAACGGAAACATGGAAAGAAACTTTAGAGTTATTGATGCCAATAAAAGCAAGGAAACGTTATACTATTCTGACGGAACAAAGAAATCTGAAATTACTTATTTAGGAGACTTTCCAACCCAGTGGGAAGATTATTATCCAAATGGTGTGTTAGAGTATGAAGAAAAGTATCATTCTTCAAATGAATTTTACTTGAAGAAAAATACTTATTATGATAACGGTCAACCTCAATCTACATTGGAGTTAGATAATAAAAAGAAGTTGATTTACATCAAAACCGAATATTATCCTGACGGTAAAATAAAGGAACAGGGAGAAGTGCTTTACAATAAAGCAATTTTTGATTATCAAAAATATGGTACTTGGGTGTATAATGATGAAAATGGTGTCTTAAAGAAACAAGAGACTTATACCAACGGAAAAGTAACCAAAGAAAAGACGTTCTAGTCTAAAATTTCAATTTCGCAACTTATCGCTTTATGGTCAGAAAGTTTCTCAGGATGAGTAACAAATCCGGTTGATTTTATACTTGGTGTATGCCAGATATAATCTATTCTAAAGGACGGAAAATCCCCAATATAAGTTTTGCCTCTACCATTACCGCTTTCTTTAAAAGCATCGCATAAAAAATCTTCTGCCAAATTATAAGAGTAAGAAGTAGGTGTATCGTTAAAATCTCCACACAAAAGAGATGGATACGGAGATGTTTTAATGTGTTCTAAAACTAAATTCACTTGATGTTCTCTTTCCACAAAAGCTTTCTTCATTCTTTTGGCAATTTGTAATGAGCGATTGATAAAGTTCTCTGATTCTTCATCATTATTAATTTCATTAATGAGCTTATAATCTTCGGGCTTAAACTGAATAGAAGCAAAATGCGCATTATACACTCTAAACGTATCTTCTTTAAAAACGATGTCAGAAAAAATACACGTATTGTTATATCTCTTTCCAAAAATAATTTGTCCTTCATTTACAATGGGATAATTACTAAACGTAGCTATTCCCCAAAAGTCTTCATTTCTTAAATGAGTCGTAAACTTTACATGTTTATATGGTTTGTTCAGTTTTTCCTGAAGTTTATCTACCATATTAAATCCGGTTTCCTTTTTAGTAGAATGATAGAACTCTTGTAAGCACAAAACATCACCGTTTTCCTCTTTCAGAAAGTCTAAAATCTTATCTCTAGTAACATGATTTTCGGTCCAGTTATAAAGGTCAAATAACCTCACATTATAACTAACTAATTTAAAGCTATTTTCATTTTCTGAATTAGGAAAACTAATTTGAAAAATGTTTAAAATATTAGGCGAAACAAGCAAAATACTTATTAAAGAAACATACATCATCTTCTTTTTAATAAAAAACCAAACAGGAAAGAAGCAGATAGTTATTATTAATAAGTGAGTAAACAATAGCGCCAAAAAAGCAGCGGGCCAAAAAAACGAAGGGGCAATAAATTTTGATAGGTATGAGAAAAACAAAACAATCCCCACTAAGATGTTGCTAAAGGAAAGTAACCGAAATAAAAAGGTTTTAGTTTTTGCTCTTAAGCCCATTATTCAATCTTGAGACTGTGTCCCATCTTATCTCTTTTAGTAGTGAGATATTTTTTGTTGTGTTGATTTGATTTAATTTCGATAGGAATGTTTTCTACTATTTCCAGTCCGTAACCAATTAAGCCTGCTCTCTTTTGTGGATTATTGGTCAATAACTTAATTTTAGTAACTCCTAAATCATTTAAAATTTGAGCACCAATACCATAATCTCTTTCATCCATTTTAAAGCCAAGTTTCAAGTTGGCTTCAACGGTATCTAGACCTTCTTCCTGAAGCTTGTATGCCTTTAATTTATTTAAAAGACCAATTCCTCTTCCTTCCTGATTCATGTATAAAACAACACCTTTTCCTTCTTTTTCAACCATTTGCATGGCAGCTTCCAGTTGAGGACCGCAATCACATCTGCAAGAGCCAAAAATATCACCCGTAATACATGAGGAATGTACTCTCACCAAAACAGGTTCATCTTTTTTCCATTCACCTTTAACCAAAGCTAAGTGCTCTTCTCCTGTAGTTTTATGTTGATAAGCTACTAATTTAAAATCACCGTTTTCTGTAGGAAGTTGAACATCAATTTGCCTTTCAATCAGAGATTCTTTTTCCATTCGGTAAGCAACTAAATCCTCAATGGAAACTATTTTTAAATCAAATTTTTTGGCAATTTCAAAAAGTTGCGGAAGACGAGCCATGCTGCCATCTTCATTCATTATTTCTACAATAACGCCTGCCGGTTCAAAGCCCGCCAGTTTAGCAAAATCTATAGCTGCTTCGGTATGCCCTGTTCTTCTTAGTACACCTTCTTTTCTCGCTTTTAGAGGAAATATATGTCCCGGTTTTCCTAAGTCATCGGGTTTGGTATTAGGGTCAACCAGTGCTTTTACGGTTTTAGCTCTGTCTGAAGCAGAGATACCTGTGGTACAGCCATTTCCAATTAAATCTACAGAAATGGTGAAAGGTGTTTCATGCAACGAATTGTTTTTAGGAACCATAAGCTCCAGCCCCAATTCTTCACATCTGCTGCCAACCAGCGGAGCGCAAATTAAGCCTCTACCATGCGTTGCCATAAAATTTATCATTTCCGGTGTTACACATCTTGCCGCAGCTACAAAATCTCCTTCGTTTTCTCTGTCTTCATCATCAACAACAATAATTACTTTACCGTTTTTGATGTCTTCTATCGCTTCCTCTATGGTATTTAATTTACCCATCTGTTAAATATTTCTGCAAATTTACGAATAAGTTAGGTAGTTTCTATGTTTATGTCTTATCCTGTGCTTTTCTATATCTTTGCCACATGGCAAGAATAATGGCAATAGATTATGGTTCAAAACGGGTAGGAATTGCCGTTACCGATAGTTTGCAAATAATAGCTACCGGGTTAAAAACAGTAGATACCAAAGATATTTTCAACTTTTTAGAAGAATATTTTAAAAAAGAAGAGGTAGAAACTATTGTTGTGGGAGAACCTAAACACTTAGACAACACTCCGGCACAAGCGGAAGCCATTATTTTACCTTTTGTAAAAAAGCTTACAGATAAGTTTGCCGATAAAAAAGTGGTGAGGTATGATGAACGTTTTACTTCTAAAATGGCTTTTCAAACTATGATAGACAGCGGCTTAAAAAAAATGCAGCGTAGAAATAAAGCCTTGATTGACGAAATAAGTGCTGTTATTATCCTACAATCATACATGGAAAGTAGAAAACGATAATTGTTTTTTTATTACCTATAATAATAAATCTGTGAGATAGCTTACTAATCAAAAAGTAAAAAGTTAAATTTGTGCCATGATTTACCCAATAGTAGCATACGGAGATCCTGTATTAAAAAGAGAGGCGGAGGAAATTCCTGAAAATTTTCCTGATTTAAAAGACTTTATTGCCAATATGTTTGAAACCATGGAAAATGCCAAAGGAGTGGGCTTAGCTGCTCCTCAGATTGGTTTTTCCGTAAGAGTTTTTATTGTAGATGCATCGCCTTTTGCAGAAGATGATGATTACTCTGAGGCTGAAAAAATAGAATTGGCAAACTTTAGAAAAGTATTTATTAACCCAATAATTGTTGAGGAAGAAGGCAAAGAGTGGAAGTTTAATGAAGGTTGCTTGAGCATTCCCGGTATTCGAGAAGACGTTTCCAGAAAACCGGAAATTGTAGTAGAGTATTATGATGAGAACTTTAATTTAAAAGAAGAAAAATTTACCGGTCTTCCAGCAAGAATTATACAGCATGAATACGACCATATA
Source organism: Bacteroidia bacterium (assembly GCA_030426475.1). Lineage (GTDB taxonomy): Bacteria > Bacteroidota > Bacteroidia > Flavobacteriales_E > Vicingaceae > CALALS01. Next base: position 5,626 of record JAUHYR010000038.1, on the reverse strand, counting down.
GAAGGAGTTTTATTTACCGACAGAATAAACCCTTTGCGAAGAAGACTATTAAAAAACAGATTGAATAAAATTTCTCAGGGAGAAGTTTCAGTAAATTACAAAATGAAGTTTCCAAAACTTAAATAACTATGAAAACAATAAAATACTTTTTTTCGGCAATTGTATTAGTAAGCTTAATTGCTTGTGGTGAAGCCAAAAATGAAGAACAAAAGGACGAAAAAACAGAGCTTTTAAAAACCATTAGCGAACTGGAAGAACGACTTTTTGCTAATACTGAAAAGTATGATGAAACTGCTGCTCATGCCATTGTTAGACATTATGTGAATTTTGCGGAAGCTTATCCTGATGATGAAAAGACCCCAAATTTTTTATTTAAAGCAGGTGAGGTGGCAATGAGCTTAAACAGAAGCGGAGAAGCTGTAAAGTATTTTACGGAATTAAACGAGAAATATCCAAGGTTTGATAAATCTGCTTATGCTTTGTTTATGGTGGGTTTTGTTTACGACACTCAAATAGGTGATACCGCCAATGCTAAAATTGCGTACGAAAAGTTTATTGAAACTTACCCTAATCATGAAATGGTGAGCGATGCACAAGCTTCTATTGCACTTTTAGGTAAATCGCCTGAAGATATTATCAAAGAATTCGAAGCAAAAAACCAGCAATAGTTTAATTAAACGCTAAACCCTTTCATGGAATTCAAATACCTGCGCTACACCAATTCTGAATTAAAAGAAATTTATAAGGCTTTAATAAAGCCCAGAATGATAGAAGAAAAAATGTTGGTTTTACTGCGTCAGGGTAAAATCAGCAAGTGGTTTAGCGGAATAGGGCAGGAGGCCATTTCTATAGGTGTTGCAGCGGTTTTGGATAAAGACGAATACATTTTACCAATGCACAGAAATCTTGGAATCTTCACGGCCAGAAACATTCCTTTGTACCGATTGTTTGCCCAATGGCAAGGTAAAATGAGCGGCTTTACCAAAGGCAGAGACCGTTCGTTTCATTTCGGTACGCAAGAGTATAAAATTGTTGGGATGATTTCTCATCTGGGTCCGCAATTAGGAATTGCTGATGGTATTGCGTTGGCACATAAACTCAAAAAAGAAAATAAAGTTGCTTTAGTGTTTAGTGGTGACGGTGGTGCTAGTGAGGGAGATTTTCATGAATCGTTGAATACGGCTGCTGTTTGGGATTTGCCCGTAATTTTTGTGATAGAAAACAATGGTTACGGACTTTCTACTCCGTCTAACGAACAGTTTAGATGCGAATCGTTTAAAGACAAAGGCATTGGCTACGGTATGGAAGCGCATACTATTGACGGAAATAATATTTTAGAAGTGCACACTACGGTTGAGAAGTTGGCTAAATCGGTAAGAGAAAATCCAAGGCCTATTTTGTTGGAATGCTTGACTTTTAGAATGAGAGGGCACGAAGAAGCTTCGGGTACTAAATATGTTCCGAAAGAATTAATGGAAGAATGGGCAAAGAAAGACCCCATTGAAAACTATGAGCAGTTTTTACTAAAAGAAAAAATTATTGACCAGGCATTTGTAGATGAAGCCCGAGCAGAAATCAAAAAAGAAATAGAAGAACATTTAGATAAGGCATACTCCGAAGAACCGATTAAGCCGGACACCAACCAAGAGTTGGCAGATGTGTTTGCGCCATTTGAATATGTAGAAGTTGCTCCATCTGAGAAAAAGACTGAAAAGCGTTTGTTAGATGCCATAAAAGATGCCATGTATCAAAGCATGGAAAAACATCCTGATTTAGTGTTGATGGGGCAAGACATAGCAGAATATGGCGGAGTGTTTAAAGCAACCGAAGGCTTTGTAGAAAAATTTGGAAAGGAAAGAGTACGAAATACACCTTTGTGTGAGGCGGCTATCATTGGAACTGGTTTAGGCTTAAGCATAAAAGGCATGCGAGCCATGGTAGAAATGCAGTTTGCCGATTTTGTAACCGAAGGCTTTAACCAAATTGTAAATAATTTAGCCAAAGCGCATTGGCGCTGGGGACAAAATGCAAATGTTGTAGTACGTATGCCAACAGGCGGAACGGTTGCCGCAGGGCCGTTTCATTCGCAATCTAATGAAGCATGGTTTTACCATACACCGGGTTTAAAAATTGCTTATCCTGCTTTTCCTTACGATGCCAAAGGCTTGTTAAACACCGCTTTTAACGACCCTAACCCGGTAATGTTTTTTGAGCATAAAGCACTTTACCGAAGCGTTACACAAGAAATCCCTGATGATTATTATACCGTGCCGTTTGGTAAAGCCAGCCTTTTAAAAGAAGGAAAAGATGTGAGTATTATAACTTATGGGTTAGGCGTGCATTGGGCATTGAATTATTTGAATGAAAACCCTAATATTTCTGCTGATTTAATTGATTTACGAACTTTAGTTCCTTTAGACACCGAAGCCATTTATGCCTCTGTAAACAAGACAGGCAAAGCCATCGTATTGCATGAAGACAGCTTAACGGGTGGCATTGGTGCCGACATTGCTAGTTTAATAAACGAACACTGCTTTGAAAACTTAGATGCTCCGGTAGTGCGAGTAGGTGCGCTAGATACGCCTATACCATTTATTAACCAGTTAGAAGAAAACTTTATGCCTAACAAACGCTTTGAACAAAAATTGCAAGAGCTGTTGGCGTATTAAAACAAACCAATTTTTACTATATGAATGCATGCTTGTGAGAGAGTTTAATCTTCTGATGGAGGTATAACAAGATAAAGTTTATGAAGGATAATTTATTAAATGAGGCTATTTCAAGTTGGCCAAGGGAGTGTGAAGGAATAGAGGAATACTTGAGAGAGGTTTCATCTTATTTAAAAATAGATTTAAATAAGGCAACACTTGAAGATTTGAAAAAAGCCGAGAGTAACTTTAATATTTATGAAAATGCTTGGGAGGGTGAGTCTATTTCATGTTTGGTTCTTTATATGGAGTTCATAGGTATTAAAGCATTGTCTGAAATCAAAAGAGTTCAATAGTAAACTATAGGCATTAGCCACTAGGAAAAGCTAATTCAGAATTAAAAATTCATAATTATGAATTACCTCTTTCTAAAGGGAGAATAGGTTTATTCAAAATTTAGCTATTCAACACTTCAAACTTCTATTCCGTTTTGTTGTCGGGTTCGGTATCTGCTTGTTGTTCGTCTTTCTTTTCTCCTTTTAGGTATTTAGGTAATTCCATGCCCGTCATTTTAAATACTTCGTCTAACGGAGGAACGGACTGATAAATACCGGATAAGAAATTAGCCGTTGAGGTTTTGCCGTCTTTTCCGCCATTGCCTCCATCCCAAACGGTAACTTTATCAATCTTAATATTTTTAATGGCTTCAGATTGAAGTTTAACTAAGTCTTGTAGTTTATCCGCAATGATTAATAATGCGGCACCGTTTACATCATTACCCGCAGCTTTTACAATTTGATTTAAACCTTCTGCTTGTTTGGTTAATACTTCAAAAATACCTTTTGCTTCTGCTTCTTTTTCAAATAAAACACCGTCTGCTTTACCTTTGGCAATTCTTCTGATGTTTTCTGCTTCTGCTTCTGCCTGAATTTCAATTTTACGTTTTTCAATTTCTATCGAAACAATAATATCGGCTTGTTGGCTTGCTTTTTCTTTTTCCGCTCTGGCATTTTCTGCTTGTTGTTCTGCTGCATAAGCTTCTTCCAATGCTTTTGCGGCCTGTACTTTTTCTGCTGCTGTTGCCAGTTTTAATGCTTCGGCTTCTTTCTCTCTTCGTAATGCTTCTGAATTGGCAATCTGAATTTTAGCCAAGTTTTCTCCTTCTACTGCTTTGGCATCGGCATTGGCTACTTGTACTCTTTGGTCTTGATAGGCATTTGCTTCACCAATAGAACCGTCTCTGTTTTTTTCCGCCACACTTTTCTTGGCATCGTTTATAGCTTTTGCGGCAGCTTCTTTTCCTAATGCTTCTATATAACCCGATTCATCTTTAATGTCGGTAACGTTTACGTTAATTAGTTTTAAACCAATTTTTTGAAGTTCTGCTTCAACGTTTGCAGTTACGTTAGATAAAAATTTATCTCTGTTGTTATTTATTTCCTCAATATCCATAGTTGCCACTACCAAACGTAATTGTCCAAAAATGATGTCTTTGGCAAGGTCATAAATTTGTTGTTGTTGCAAGCCTAATAATCGTTCTGCGGCATTGTTCATAATGCCCGGTTCGGTAGAAATACCCACTGTAAATCGTGAAGGGACATCTACCCGAATGTTTTGCTTACTTAATGCGCCTTTTAGGTCTATATCAATAGAAAGTGGTGTTAAATCTAAAAATTCATAATCTTGAATGATAGGCCAGATAAATGCCGCACCACCATGGATACATTTTGCGGAACGAGAGCCGTCAGTGCCGACCCCTACTTTACCGTATACTACCAATATTCTATCTGAAGGACAACGTTTGTACCTTCTGAACATTGAATAAATTAAGATAAATAGGAATAAAATTCCTGCTGATATTCCTATAATAACAAATTGTCCCATACTTATTTTTTAACTTTTGTAACTAATAAAATATTTCCATTGATAACTTCTGTAACGGTAACTACCGAACCAAAGGGAATGTCTTCATCATCATCTGTCATGGCTTGAAGAATTCTCATACTGTCTTGAATACTAATTTGAATTTTTCCGATGTTTCCTCTGTTTGCCATTACCGGCAAATATATTTCTCCTATTCTATTTACGGCATTAGCCATTTTTAAAGTGCCATCATCAATAAGTTTAGACATGAAGAAAAAGATGCTTGCCATAAGTGTCATCATAATCAAACCGCAAACAGTAGAAATAATAATGGTAACGGGAACGGACATGTTTCCTTTTATACATGCAAGCCCTGACCAAGCAAAAAGAGTAAAAAAGCCCACTAAGTTTTTTAAGGTAAAAAATTGAAAGCCTGCACCATCATCACCTTCAATATCTTCATCTACTCCACCATCTTCCATATCTCCACCCACAAAAGTCATAACAAGTGTTATAAGTAAGGCAAGTGATGCGGGAATAGCAATTAACCAATATACTTGTTCGAAAGTAGTTTTTTCTGCCCACCAGGTAGAAAAGTCAAGAAGAATCATAGTTGGTAGTTTAAGGAAATAAATATAGTAAGAAAAACACTATAAAGAGTACTCCGCCAACCATAAAAAGAAAAAAATTACATTTTTACCAGTTTCTTAAACTTACTTTTTCCGTTACCCGAAATAGAAATGATATATACTCCTCTTTCCCAACCGGTAGTATTTATTTCAATTTGCTTTTGCATGATAAGTTGTTTTTCTACTAACATCCCCAAAGAATTATACACTTCTACTACTTCTGTTGTCGGGTAATAGTTTAATGAAATGGTAAAGTTGTTATCGGTAGGGTTAGGGTAAATAGCAAAATCATTTCGTTCGGTTAACTCTTTTTCCCAACCGGTATTGGTAATTAAGTCTTGCTTGTATAGGCTAACTCCTCCTGCGTAATTGCCTACTACAAAATCCCACAATCCATCATTATCAATATCAGTAACTGCCGGAGCAGTTTTCATTCCTTCGTAAAAGCCCATTTTGTTATTGGACTTTAGGCTATAGCCACCATAT
>JAUHYR010000127.1 GCA_030426475.1 Bacteroidia bacterium | reverse complement strand
AGCGATAAGTAGCTTTACTCTTTTATTTGTCATTTGTTCTATCTTTTATTAAGAAATGAATTTCTAATTCGGTAAAGTTAGACAATTTACTTGTGAATTTATATCTTCCTTCAAAAGCCTTTATTCTAGATATAATATTGTTAATTCCGTTACCGGTTGGATTTTCCAATTGCTTTTCATAATCAAATCCATCTCCATCATCTCTTATGTAAATATGAAGAGATTCTTTTTTAAAGAAAATGGTGAGTGAAATTCTTTTTGGATTGGCATGTTTTAATGAGTTGGTGACAAATTCTTGAATAATTCTAAAAATGCTTATTTTAAAATTGACAGATAAATCAGGCTCATCTCCATCAATATTAAGGTCAAACTCAGTAGTTTTAAACTGTTCTGTATTAAATATGTTCTCTTCAAGTAATACAGAGAGCTCTTTATTTTTAAGCGTAAATGGCATTAGATTGAAGCAAATATTTCTGATTTCACTAATAGCCGAGTTGAGTATGTTTTGTATTTCTAAAAAATCTGATGATAAATTATTCTCAGTGCATTCGGCAGCTTTACTTTGTAATAAGTTAAGATTAATTTTTGTTGCAGTTAGTTTTTGTCCCAGAGAATCATGTAATTCTTGTGCAATCCTCATTCGTTCGTTTTCCTGCGTTTCTATAACAGTTTTTAGGTTGTTTTTTTCTATTTCTTTAAGGAGAGATACGTCTTTTATAATGGCTTGATAGCCCGCTATTTTTTTATAATTGTTGGTTATTGAATTACCTGAAATTAAACAAGTTTTAACAGCTCCATCATTTGTTTTTATCTGACATTCGTAATCTTTAATAGTGCCTTTTTCCGTAATGGTTTTTAGTATGCTTAATGCATCGTCTCTATCTAGTATTAGTTCGCTGAAGTAGGTGGAACGTAATTTTTCAGGAGAGTAGTTTAAAAGCTTTACGGTTGATTCATTATAATCAGTTATTTTACCGAGAATATTAAACAAAATAATAGGGTCGGTTGATTCGGTGAAGACTTTTTGATATTTACTGGTTAAGTTGGCATTTTGTTCTTTTAATAAATAAATTTTGTAAGCATTTTCAATAGCTGATTTTAATTCTAGTTCATTCCAGGGTTTGGTAATATATCTATATACTTTTCCTTTATTGATGGCATCAATTATGGCATTAATGTCACTGTAAGCCGTAATTAATATTCTTATGGGGTTAGGGTGTGTTTCTAGTATGGATGCAAAGAAATTAACTCCTGTAGTTCCGGGCATTCGCTGATCGGCTATAATAACTTCTATGGAGTTATTGTTTAATATTTCAATTCCTTGTTCTGCAGATGTGGCTGTAAATATTTCGAAATCAAGCCTATATGATGCCTTGAAGGCTAAAAGATTTACCCTTTCGTCATCAATATAAAGCACTTTAATTTTAGCCATTAATTACCCTTTATTTGGAATTTTTATCATAAACTGAGTACCTTCATTTTTATTAGACTCAACTGATATTTCTCCATTATGGGACTCAATAATACTATATACAATTGATAATCCCAAGCCAGTTCCTTTACCAACATCTTTTGTGGTGAAAAAGGGTTCAAATATTTTGTCTTTTATTTTTTCATCTATACCAATGCCATTATCTTTAATGGTAATGTAAACATATTGCTCGTCATAATCAGTATTTATGTTAATATTTCCTTCGCCTGATTTTAACCCTTTATCTTTTATGGCTCCGATAGCATTATCAATAATATTCATAAAAGCCTGGTTAAGCTTGCTTGGGTAGCATTCAATACTTGGAAGCTGTTTTAATTCTTTATATAGGACAATACCGTTTAACTTATTTTTTAATAAAACTAAGGTAGATTCGATGCCTTCATTAATATTAGCTTTTTGAATTTCAGTTTCATCAAGGCGAGAAAAATTTCTAAGACTACTTACAATTTCTTTAGTTCTTTCTGCTCCGTCTTCTATACTAGTAATGATAGTATCTAGTTCTGTTTTTAAATATTCATAATCTATTTCTTTTTTTAAGGCTTCTACCTCTTTTAATTTTTCTTCTAAATCATCATTTAAACTAATTTCTTCGTATTTTTTAATTATACTTTCAATGTCGCTAATATCTCGTCTTAGTGGTGAAATGCTTGAAGAGACAAAATTAATGGGGTTGTTAATCTCATGGGCAATGCCGGCAGTTAATTGACCTAAAGAGGACATTTTTTCAGCATCTACTAATTGAGATTGTGTTTGTTTTAAATTAGTTAAAGCTTGATTTAACTCTTTTGTTCGTTCTTTTACTTTTTCTTCTAATATGATGTTTTGTTCTCTTACTATCCTTTCTTTCTCTTCAAGTGCCTCTAAACGTTCTTTTTTGTAAATATTTATTCGTGCTGCTAGTGCGAATGATAGAAGTATTGTTTCTACTCCTGAGCCTATTTGCATTGTATATCTAGTGAAATTGTTAAAAGGAAGAATTTCTAAATCTTTAAAAATGAAAATAAAAACCCCAATTAAAAAGACACTCCATGCTACAATAAAATACTTTGCAGGTTCAAAGCCTTTTCTATATATAATAATGGGAGTTATTAATAAATAAAGAGAGATAATCCCTGAGTTTAATTGAATAATAATTTGACTTAAATCAAATATATTAAAGAATGAAATAATTATAGAAAACAAATATGGTAGCACCAAAAATATTGAAATTCGGTATAACCTAACGGAGTACTCTTTTGTTTTTAAAAATACGTTCATAAAAAACATACCTGTCATACCAGATAAAGAAGGAAATATGATTAGACTGTATTTTCCTATTGTTGGGTTATTTGGCCATAGGTATTGAAAAGTGTACCCCTGTAAACTTGTTTGGGTAAGTAGTATGCAAATTATATATACAACATAGTAAAGATAGCTCTTATCTTTAACAGAAAAGGATAAAAATAAATTGTAGAAAATCATTACCAACATTACACCAAAATAAATCCCTGATAATATATCTCGATTTTTTATTTGATTGTAGATGTTAGATTTTTTACCAATTTTTATTGGAAGTTGAACAGCTTCATTACTTCTGAGTTTTAAGTAAAATGTTTTTGTCTCATTTTTTTTGATGTTTAAGTCAAATAAATAATTAGGGTCTTTATACTCTCGTTTTTTAAATTCAAATTCATCTCCCGTTTTTATTACTTTAAACTTATTATTATCTGGTGGGTAATAAAATTCAATATAGTCTAAAATTGGTAATGACAATTCAAGAAATAAGTGTTCAGTATTTGTTTTATTAGTAATTGGAATTTTAACCCAAAAGTATGACTTTGATATTCCTAGATTGGGAACGACTGACTTTGTAAGGGTAAATTCCTTTTCTTTAACTTCCTGAAAAGATAAGTCACCGGACTTATCTTCATAAATTAAAAGAGAGGAGCTAATGTCCATCAACTCTTTATCATTTATGAACTCTATTGTATCTTTAGCTTTTAATAAATGTGTTAAAGCTAAAGTTATAATAAGAAATAGTAGATTAATTTTTCTCATAAATAAAGCTAATTACCTATAGTTGTTTTCTGTTTATAGTTTGCACTAACAACTTTTGGATATTTTAAATTATAATCAATTTTTACATTAACTCCTTTATCAATTTCTATGCGAGTTTGTGTTATCTGATTTCTTAGTGAAACCATAATTTCTTTATCATATTTATGTGCATTGTCTAAAGTTACTGCATCTAAAATTCCAACGGCATGTGCAGTTAATTCTTCATTAGGGTAAAGAAAAGTACCATTATTTCCTAAAGACCTTTCAACAATAAAGCCTACATTATTAAACATTGTTAGAGTTACATCTCCACATATGCCAATCATAGTTCTGAAATTAAGTTGATTTGAAGATGCTATAGCAGCTCTTACCATATACCACCCAATTCCTAAACCCTTTAATCTGTTATCTACCCATAGACCTGATAATTCTCCTATTCCACCATTTATAGCATACTTTTCTACTAGACTATATATTTTATCATCCATATATCCTATTGCAGTTTCAATTGGTAATGGATGAATCCCATCAGCAAGCTGTATTCTTATACCACCTAATAATTCATCTGATAGGGAAAATAACCCTAGGCAATAAATATTTGGATTGTTTATCCATATATTGTTGTTAGAAGTAATATTTTCTATTCCATAATCTGTTAAAATTTTTATATGTCCTTTGACATAATTTAAACATAGTTCTGGTTCATCTACGGCTCTAAATGCAAGAACTTTATAACTATGTACTAAGTTTGTCATAACCCCTATCCTTTCTTTGTTTTATTTGATATTATATAATCTACTACGTCATCATTTATTTCATCTTCAATATCAACAAAATATCTACCGGATTTTGTAAATTGATTTAGTAAAATTCTTCTGCAAACGTCAGTACAAATTCCTCCTCCAAATATTACACCTGATGCCAATTGTGGCCAGGTTGTAATAGTTTTTCCAATTTCTACCATTGACTCCATTAGTCTTCTTGAGGAGGTTTCGGTTCCTAGCATAGGCAACAGATAAGGTGCTTTTTCTTTATTGGTTTTTGCCTTTTTTACTTTATCTAAATCTAAATGGTCAATTAAACCATGTAGAATAGGTAGATTTGGATTTAAATCATACCTTTCAATGTCGGTTGTTCCTCTATCAC
>JAUHYR010000037.1 GCA_030426475.1 Bacteroidia bacterium | reverse complement strand
TAGGCGCGCAAAGGTAATACTAATTAATTAACTAAACTAATATATGTATCCCACAATTTATCAGAAGGGGGATTTGCCAGTATCGTTATTGGCTCATTTTTAACCGGATGGTTAAACTCAATTTTCCTTGCGTGTAAGTGGATTGAAGCATCTTTATTACTTCTGTCAAAACCATATTTTAAATCTCCTTTAATGGGGGTTCCATTTGCAGCTAATTGCACTCTAATTTGATGGTGACGACCTGTAAATGGTAATACTTCTAATAACAAATACCTATCGAATTCGTACAATATTCTATATTTTAACTCAGATTTTTTACCGCCTCTACCTTCTTTTTTACTGGCAAATGATTTATTTTTTTCCTGATTCTTTTTTAAAAAGTGCTTGAGTATTCCTTCTTTGGGAATATCGGCTTTTTGTACAACCGCCCAATAAGTTTTTTGGACTTCTTTATTTCGTAATGCCTCATTCATTCTTGACAAAGCTTTACTGGTTTTTGCAAACACCACTACTCCACTAACCGGTCTATCCAATCGATGAATTACACCAACAAACACATTTCCCGGTTTATTGTATTTCTCTTTTAGATATTCTTTCAGAAGTTCTGACAATGGTTCATCTCCTGTTTTATCTCCTTGAACCAGTTGCCCGGGCTTTTTATTTACGGCAATTAAGTGATTATCCTCAAAAATGATATCTGAATCTTGTATCAAGACTATTTAATTTCTCTAATTATAAATGACTTCTGCATAATAGCTTTATAGTCTGCCTTATCATTTATAACAACCGTTTCAGAAAAAATCTCATAGCCCTTTTGGTTGAAAACCAGTTCATATTCTCCCGGTGGAAGTATCATTACAAAACTTCCTTTACTTTCAACCGTTCTGTATTTACCGATAAGCTGATTATGTAAGTTATAAATACTTAAATCAACTTTTTTGTGAGCAATGGTAGAGTCTGGGTTAAGTATTTTACATAAAACTAAAGTTTTAGGTTGCTCTTCATTTTTAAAAGTTGCCCTATAAATATCTAATCCGCCATAACTATCTTCTTTCCATGCAGAAACATATGCATTACCCATATTTTGAGTAAAACAAATACTCATTTCATCATCGGTAGTATTTAGTCCAAAGCCTAAATTAGTCGGCTCACCCCATATTTCATTAATATCATCATATTCTGATTTAAATAAATCATACCCGCCACAGCCGGGAAGACCATCAGAACTGAAGTAAAGGGTTTTTCCATTATTGGTTAAAAACGGATTTTTCTCATTATAAATAGTATTTAATTCCGAAATATTTTGAGGTTCTCCCCAGTTTCCATTAGGTAATTTCTTACTTCTCCATAAATCAAATTCTCCCTTACCTCCATTTCTATTGGATGAATATATCAGCATTTGCCCATCATTAGTCAATACACCACTAGTCTCTTTATCAGTTGTAACAACATTTCCATTAAAAGGTTCAGGTTTATCGTATGAGCGCTTTCCCATTGTGGAATAATGTAAATCACTTATTGATGTCTCATCATCTAAATGAAATAATATGTAATCCGCATTTTCTGAAATTCCTGCCACTTCTTCAATAGCAAAAGAGTTTGGCTTTCCGTAGGGCTTCAGTTTCTGGTATTTATCATTTTTGTAATACAACATATATATATCCGGTGTGGTACTACCGTCTAAACAATAATATCCTCCTGTAGTTCCTTCTCTTCTTGAAGTAAACAAAATTAGGGTTTCGTCCGGGTTACAAACCGGATGATAGTCTTCACCTATTGAATTAACATCCTCTCCTAAATTTTCAAAGCTTACTTCCACTTCATTTTGAACCATCTCCTTAGCACTTTCACACCAAAATATTTTCTTTTCGGCATCCTTAAAACCACCTAAGTAGGAACCTCTTTCTTGATATTTTTTGAATTGCTGAATAGCCTCATCAAACTTATGATTATGCATTAATGCCAAACCCAAATAATATTCGATTTCTGTTGGTGGGTTTGGTTGAGAATTAACAAATTCAAGGGGAGCAAGTGCATCCTTTTTATTTCCGGAAGTTTCAAGTAGACTTACCGCATAGATATATTGTAATTCAGCACTGGTAGAATTTTTTGGTAGCAAAGCCACCACCACTCTTAAAGCCTCATAATACATTTTAACGTTAAAAAGCTTTTTAGCTGCGGATTCCTCAATAGGTGCAGGATTATATACTTGAGCATAATGCTTTTGTGAATACAGTTGATGTACCGAAATGAAAATTAAAAATATACTTATTCCCCTTCTCAATACTGCTCTTTTTCGTTAGGAAAATCAAGAGATTTTACATCCTTAACGTAACTCTCAACTGCCTTATGAATATCATCAAACAAGTTGGCATACCTTCTTAAAAATCTTGGACTAAATTCTTTATTAATACCAAGCATATCGTGTAATACCAATACCTGACCATCCGTACCGCCACCGGCTCCAATTCCAATTGTCGGAATTTTTATGCTTTCACTCACCTTTTTGGCGAGTTTGGCAGGAATTTTTTCAAGAACAATTGAAAAACAACCCGCTTCTTGTAAAACTTTGGCATCAGAAATTAATTTTTCAGCTTCTTCGTCTTCTTTGGCTCTTACTACATAAGTCCCAAATTTATAAATAGATTGTGGTGTAAGTCCCAAATGTCCCATAACAGGAATACCTGCTGATATTATTCTTTCAACCGATTCTTTCACTTCGCTACCACCTTCAAGTTTTACACCATGAGCTCCGGATTCTTTCATAATTCTAATGGCAGAATTTAGTGCTTCTTTTGAATTACCCTGATAGGCGCCAAAAGGCAAATCAACAATCACTAAAGCTCTTTTAACTGCTCTAACCACACTTTGAGCATGATAAATCATTTGGTCAAGTGTAATAGGTAAAGTAGTTTCGTGCCCGGCCATCACATTAGAGGCTGAATCTCCCACCAAAATAACATCTATACCTCCATGATCAACAATCTTAGCCAACGAAAAATCGTATGCCGTAAGCATAGATATTTTCTCTCCTTTGACCTTCATTTCCTGTAATGTACGAGTAGTAACCCGCTTTACTTCACTAAATTCATTTGCTACTGACATAACCTTTAATTCATAATTTGCTACCGTTTGTATAGTATATTTACCTGATAACAAAAACTAAGTCAACAAATCTACAAATTATGAGTGAAGTAAGTTAAAAATTCTAATTTTGTAAGGAAGAATTTAAAAGATGAAAAAAATAGCCTTACAGTTTTTAGCAATAATTTCTATTGCATTTTCAATATCATGTAGCACTGAAATTGATGTTACTGCTCCATGGAGAGATGTAACTGTAGTTTACGGATTATTAGACCATACTGTTGACACACAATACATAAGAGTAAATAGAGCTTTTTTAGGTGATGAAGATGCCGCTGTAATGGCTCAATATCCAGACTCTTTTAATTACAAAAATATATCTGTCATAGTTGAAGAATATGATGAAAATGACATTTTAAAAAGAACCATTACTTGCCAAAAAGTTAATCATATAAAAATGGAGCCCGGTTATTTTTCCGATAAAGATAATATCCTCTACTCTTTTCCATCTACTCAAGGCTCTATTTCAATGAATCAGGATAACTATTATAAGCTATTAATAACCAACAATGATATTGGGAAAACGGTTAGTGCAGAAACTCCACTGGTTAATAATATAAAAGTTACGAAACCATTTTCTACTAACAGCTTAATTAGTTATGCAAATAATTTGGGAGAGTCTCTAACTCAAATAACTGAGATAACTACCGGAAAAGATGCTAAAGTTTATGAGGTAGAATATTTTTTTAATTATAAAGAGATTTATGCTAATGGCGATACAATTGACAGAAGAATTAACATTCCTGTTGGTGTTAAAAGGTCTCCTAGTGCTGTGGGAAGCGAAAAATTAGAATTCCAATATGAAGGTGAAAACTTCTACCAGCAAGTTATTAATAAAGTGGTTGAAGACCCTAATGTAATTAAAAGGCTTGTTGGATTGATGGATTTGAATGTTTATGTTGGCGGAGAAGAGTTAAGTACTTATATGGAGGTAAGTAATCCCAGTACTTCTATTGTTCAAGACAAACCTTCTTACACTAACCTAGTATCTACTAGCAATAGTGGTGAAGTTGATACCAAAGGTGCGGTTGGCATATTTTCTTGTAGAGCTACATTTTCGTTTAACGGCTATCGACTAACTGATGATAGCATTACTAAATTAAGAACAGGAGAAGGGACATCAACAATGAATTTTTGTGACCCACTTGCCTCATCAATCAGCAATAATAAATGCAACTAATCTGACCTTTTGTCAGTATTTGTCACCTTATTTTACTCCTATCTTATAAAAAACTGACAGGATTTACATTTTATCCTAATGGCATAGTCATTGACAAATGAAGTTCAAATTATTTGTTAAAAATTAAAACTATATAAAATGAGTAAAGTAATAGGAATAGATTTAGGTACAACCAACTCTTGTGTTTCAGTGATGGAGGGTAATGAGCCGGTTGTTATACCAAATAGTGAAGGAAAAAGAACAACTCCTTCCATAATAGGGTTTTTAGAAGGTGGTGAAAGAGCTGTTGGAGACCCTGCTAAAAGACAGGCAATCACTAATCCAACAAAAACCATCTACTCTATAAAAAGGTTTATGGGTGAATCCTTTGACCAAGTAGCTGAAGAAGTTAAAAGAGTAGCTTATAAAGTAGTTAAAGGTGAAAATAACACCCCAAGAGTAGATATTGACGGAAGACTTTATACTCCTCAGGAAATATCAGCAATGGTTCTTCAAAAAATGAAAAAAACTGCTGAAGATTACCTTGGCACAACAGTAACTGAAGCTGTAATTACAGTTCCGGCTTACTTTAATGATGCTCAACGTCAGGCTACTAAAGAAGCCGGTGAAATTGCAGGACTTAAAGTTAGAAGAATCATCAATGAACCAACCGCAGCATCTTTAGCTTATGGTTTAGATAAAAGAGATAAAGACATGAAAATTGTTGTCTTTGACTGTGGCGGTGGTACACATGACGTTTCCGTTCTTGAATTAGGTGACGGTGTATTTGAAGTAAAATCTACTGACGGTGACACACACCTTGGTGGTGATGACTTTGACCAAAAAATCATTGACTGGTTAGCCGATGAGTTTAAGGCTGCTGAAGGAATTGATTTAAAACAAGACCCTATGGCACTTCAAAGACTTAAAGAAGCTGCCGAAAAAGCAAAAATTGAACTTTCAAGTACTGCACAGTCTGAAATCAATTTACCGTATATTACAGCTACTAACAGCGGACCAAAACACTTAGTTAAAACCTTAACAAGAGCTAAGTTTGAGCAGTTAGTGGATGACCTAATTAAAAGAACCATTGAGCCATGTAAATCAGCTCTTAAAAACGCAGGTTTAACGGTAAATGACATCAATGAAATCATTTTGGTGGGTGGTTCTACAAGAATTCCTGCTATTCAGGAAGCTGTTAAAAAATTCTTCGGAAAAGATCCTTCAAAAGGCGTAAACCCTGATGAAGTAGTTGCAATTGGTGCTGCTATTCAAGGAGGAATTTTAACCGGAGAAGTAAAAGATGTATTATTATTGGATGTAACTCCCCTTTCACTTGGTATTGAAACAATGGGAGGTGTAATGACTAAATTAATTGAGTCTAACACAACCATACCAACTAAAAAGTCACAAGTGTTCTCTACAGCAGCTGACAATCAACCATCTGTTGAAATACACGTACTTCAAGGAGAAAGACCAATGGCAAACGGAAATAAAACTATTGGTAGATTCCATTTAACCGATATTCCGCCTGCTCCAAGAGGAGTTCCTCAAATTGAAGTAACATTTGATATTGATGCTAATGGTATCTTAAATGTATCTGCTAAAGATAAAGCTACAGGAAAAGAGCAATCCATTAGAATTGAAGCTTCTTCCGGTTTAAGCCAAGAAGAAATCGAAAAGATGAAGAGAGAAGCTGAAGCTAATGCTGAAGATGACAAAAAAGCCAAAGAAACAGTTGAAAAAATTAATCAGGCAGACAGTATGATTTTCCAAACCGAAAAGCAATTAAAAGAGTATGGAGATAAAATACCGGCTGATAAAAAACAACCAATTGAAGATGCTTTGGCTGAATTGAAAAAAGCACATGAAGCTAAAGACATACCTCAAATTGAAACTGCACTTGAAAAACTAAATACGGTTTTCCAAGCAGCATCAGAAGAAATGTACAAAGCTGCCCAAGAACAACAAGCAAATACAGGAGGCGGAGAGCCAAATGAAAATGCTTCAAATGACGGGCAAGAAGAAGTAACTGATGTAGATTTTGAAGAGGTGAAAGACGACAAAAAGTAACATTGCTTTTTGTCAATGGCTAAATTCAACGGTTACCCTCATGGGTAGCCGTTGTTTGTTTAAAACTAAGCTAGTACATTTCTTAAATTATTTATAACTTTATCCTCAATTGACTAACCATCACTTTTATAAGTTTTTAACTATGAAAAAACTCGTACTAACCGTTCTTCTTGCCTCCGGCTTTTTTATCGGATTTTCACAAAACCCAAATAAAATATTTAAAGTTGGAGAAGAGTTTTACGAAAAGAAAGACTACAAAGCAGCTATTGAAGAATTTACCCAAGTCATCAATTTAAAAGCAGATCATGACGAAGCTTACTACTACAGAGGATTAAGCCATATGGCGCTTAATGACTTAGACAAAGCTGTTGATGACTTAAAAAAAGCAACAGCTTATAAAGAAAAAGAAGGGATTTATCATTTAAGTTTAGGAAAAGTTTATTTCCTAAAAGGTGATTATCAAAATGCACTTGCTTCATTTACTAATGCAATAGATAATGACAAAAAAAATCTTGAAGCATACGAATACAAAACTCGTACTCTGTTACATTTAAATAGATTTCAAGCAGCGGTTGACAATGCCAACGAAGCCGTTTTAATTGAAAAAACAGCCAAAAACTATCTCTTACTTGGAGCTTCTTTAGATAGTATAAAAAATTATAAAGACGCAGCATACAATTACGGAAGAGCAAAATTTTATGATTCTAAAATGGTTGAAGCCTACAGTGGTTTAGCTTACTCACATGCTATGCTCAAAGAGTTTGATAAAGCTTTGGATGCAGCTAATAAAGCCGTAGAATTAGATGCTAAAAATATTCCCGCCCTAATTGTTCGTTCTAATGTATATGCAGGAAGCGGTAAAAAACAAGAAGCAGTTACCGACATTTCAAACGTAATTACGCTTCAACCCGAAAATTATGAGTATTATTTAATGAGAGGAAAACTCTATCAAGAGTTGGCTCAATACCAAAATGCCGTAGCCGATTACTCTAAAGCAATTTATCTAAACAAAGATGATTCTTATCTCTACTATATGAGAGGTCAAGCCTATGAGTTATTGGCAGATTTTAAAAACGCAAAGAAAGATTACTCTACACTAAAAAAAATGTCACCAAACGACATTAAAGCACAACGCTTGTATGAAGATGCAAAAGTAAGGTTGTACAATTTAAATAGAGAGGAAAACAAGCCCGAAATCAAAATGATTGAGCCTGTTTCGCCAAAAGAAGGAGTCTTACAAATTGCCAGGAACAAAGACTACATGTTTTTTAAAGGGCAAATTATTGATGAAAGCAATATTTCTTCCATACAGATTAATGGACGAGAAGCAGAGTTTAACAAGGACACTATCAACCCACTATTTGAACTAGAGGTAAAAATCAAAGATTTAGATAAAGTTACCATATCTGCCACAGATGTTTATTTCAATAAAGAAACCTGGAACTACGAAATTGCTGAAACAGAAATAGACCCACCGGTAGTTAAACTAATTGCTCCATACGCTTCAGATGACGGTATGATATATCTTGATAGTGACGACCCCTCACTTTATATAGAAGGAATTATGCAAGACAAAAGCTTAATTAAAAGTATTTTGATTGACGGAGCTACCGCTAGCTTTACATTAGATGAAACCAATCCAAAATTTTCTGCAACAATTAATATCCTCAACAAAGACAACTTCACTATTACATCAGAAGACCAATTTGGAAATAAAGCAGAAAAGAAATTTACCATTAACAGAGAAAACGTTGCTTTATTGGCAGACAATCCAATGGGAAAAACCTGGGTAATCTTTATTGAAAACTCTGATTACAAATCTTTCGCAAGCCTTGACGGTCCTACAAAAGACGTAACCATGATGAAGTCTGCGTTTGCTAAATACAAAATACACAACATCATTCATAAGAAAAATATGACAAAGAATGAGCTGGAAAAGTTCTTTGCCATTGAGTTAAGAGATTTAGTGAGAAGCAACAAAGTAAACTCTCTTTTAGTTTGGTATGCCGGGCACGGTAAATTTATAAACGAATCGGGTTACTGGATTCCTACAGATGCCAAAAGAGATGAAGAATTTACTTATTACAACATTAACAATTTAAAAGCATCCATGCAGGCATATTCCAAATACATTACACACACTTTAGTAATCACGGATGCCTGTGAATCCGGTCCTACTTTTTATCAAGCCATGCGTTCAACGCCAGAAGACAAAAGTTGTAACGACTGGCAAGCTACCAAGTTTAAATCCTCACAGGTATTTTCTTCAGCAGGATATGAGCTGGCAGTAGACAATTCACAATTTACCAAAACCTTTGCCAATACACTGTCTGGAAACCCAAACTCATGTATTCCTATTGAAACAGTAGTTAAAAAAGTGAGTTCTGCCGTTGTGAGTAGCGGAAGTGCTCAAAAACCTAAGTTTGGTAAAATTGCAGGATTAGAAGACGAAAACGGCACCTTCTTCTTCATTAAAAAATAAAAAGAAGAATGAATAAACTTTCTTCTATTCGTGCTCTTTTTGCAGGCTTTTTATTTTTTGTCTCTGCATTAAACGCAATCGGGCAAAAATTTCATTTCGATAATTATAATGTAAAAGAGGGCTTAGCGCAATCTAGTGTATATGCCATTGCACAAGACAAAAGCGGTGTGTTGTGGCTAGGTACAGCCAGTGGACTTTCCCGTTTTGACGGAAAAGAGTTTATTAATTATACTACAGAAGATGGCTTAGCTGATGGTTCTGTTAGAGCAATTCATATTGACAGCACAGGTAACATGTGGCTAGGTCATACCAATGGTGGCGTTACCAGAATGAAAAATGGAAAGTTTGAAATCATGTTAAACATGAGTGCAGACATCACTTCCTTTACAGAAGATGACGAAGGCAACTTATGGGTAAGCTCTCATGGTGAGGGTGCCTTAAAAGTCTCCGACTTCTACAATGCAGAAATCAACAAGATTAATTTTAAGCAATACAAAGGGCAAGAAGGACTAAGTGATTTAGTATTTCAGGTAATGATGCTCAACACCGGAAAAGTTTGTTTTATTACTAATGTGGGCGTTAGATACTACATTTCCGCCAGTGACGAATTCAAACCATTTAAGATTGAAAATATGCCCGCTTATTTTCAAATCACCTATATGTATCAGGCAAAAAATAAAGATATATGGTTTGGTTCTTATAATGGAGGACTTTATCACTTTAACGCAAAGAATAATGAACTAAAGATATACGATGTTAGAGACGGTATTGCTTCCAATTGGATTAGCACCATTTCAGAAGACCGAAAAGGAAACATCTGGGTAGGAACCTGGGGTGAAGGAATTAGTAAAATCGAAGAAAATAAAATAGTCAATCTCAATAATAAAAATGGGTTAAAAGATAATTACATCCGGTGCATTTTTGAAGACCGTGAAGGAAACATCCTTATTGGCTCCAAAGAAAATGGCTTGTTTGTATTTAAAGGAGCTCAATTTGTTTCATTCAACAAAGAAAATGGATTAATTGACAATCAAGTTTGGGCAATTACCACAGACAGAAACGGCAATCACTGGTTAGGCACTAACAAAGGAATTTCTGTTTTAAATAATTCAAAACCGATTAAAAGCTACAATCAAAACAATGGACTCTTTTATGAAGAAGTTCGCTTTATTAAAACAGACAAAAACAAAAGCATTTGGATTGGAACCTGGGGCGGTGGCGTAATGAAGTTTAACGAAGCTCGTCAACGTTTCGAAATGAATTTCATGATTAATTCTTACATGAGTCAACCTTTAATTACAGCTTTGGATGTAGATAAAAGCAATAACTTATGGATTGGGACAACAGACGGTTTGGTGTATTATGAAATTGACAACCAAAAAGTGGCTCGGCTCACACAATCTAACGGTTTATCAGGAAACGAAATTTCTGCCATTTATACTGACTCCAAAAATATGGTGTGGGTAGGCGCAAGAGGAAGAGGTTTTACCAAAATTGACGATGACCAGATTTCAGCCGTAAAGCTGACTATAAAAATGACCCCTACTTCATTTGTTGAAGATTCAAAAGGGAATCTTTGGATTGGAACAGAAGGCAAAGGAGTCTTTGTATATGACGGAAACAAAATCATTCAGCAATACACCATTAATGACGGCATGCTATCTGACTACATTTCTCTGTTGAATATTGACAATGAAGGAAACATCTGGATTGGAACAAATAAAGGCTTAAACAAATATGACATTGCCCAAGACCGCTTTTTCTCCTTTACCGATAAAATGGGATATGTGGGCATTGAATCTAAACATAATGCTACCTACAAAGATGAAAGTGGTAACCTTTGGTTCGGAACGATAGACGGTGCTGTGAGAGTAAACACACAATTAGTAAAAGAAAACACGCTGGAGCCGTTAACAAAAATCACAGGCTTTAAAGTAAACCTAGAAGAGCGCGAAATGATTCCCGGACTTGAGCTCAATTATCAGGAAAAATCCATTGTATTTAATTACAGTAGCATTTGTATTACCAATCCAGATGAAGTGTATTTTAAAGTAATGCTGGAAGGTCTTGAAGAAGACTGGCGACCTGCCACACAACAAACTTACGTTACATACTCGCCTCTCCCGCCCGGTAATTATACCTTTAAAGTAATTGCCTGTAACAATCACGGTGTATGGAACTCTACACCCGTTACGTATAGCTTCAGCATTATTCCTCCGCTTTGGCAGCGCACCTGGTTTATTGTTACCTGTGCCATTTTACTAATTATTGCCATAGTGGTATTTATTAAACTAAGAGAAAAAGCGCTCATCAGAGAGAAAAAAGTATTGGAAGAAAAAGTACAAGAACGTACCGAAGAGGTAGTGGAAAAAAGCAAAGAGATTGAAAGCAAAAACAAAGACATTATTGATAGTATTACCTATGCCAAGCGAATACAAGAAGCTATTTTGCCCGACCATCAGCTTTTTGTAAACGAACTGAAAAAAACCTTTGTGTTATTCCAGCCCAAAGACATTGTAAGCGGTGACTTTTACTGGCTCGCCACCAAAGAAAACAAAGCACTTTTTGCTGCCGTAGATTGCACCGGACATGGCGTGCCGGGCGCATTTATGAGTATTGTAGGACATAATTTGTTAGACAAAATTGTGGGAGAATACGGCATTACAGAGCCCGCTTCTATTTTAAATGAATTGAACAAAGGCGTTTCCGATACCTTGAGGCAAAAAGCAGATGCTGCTGTAAAAGACGGTATGGACATGGCGCTTTGCGCCTTTGACCCCAACAAAAAAATACTGGAATATGCCGGAGCCTACAACCCGATTTATATTATTAGCAAAGACAAACTGGAAGTATTGGACGGAGAAGAGGTAACACCAAACATGACCGAAAACGGATTGATGCTTTATGAAATAAAAGGCGACCGCTTCCCGATTGGTAGTTATTCCGATGAGAAGAAAGAATTTAAAAGCCACCGATTTAAGTTAAAAGAAGGCGACACCATTTACCTTTTCTCTGATGGCTATGCCGACCAGTTTGGCGGAGACAAAGGCAAAAAGTTTATGTACAAAAACCTGAAGAGATTGTTCTTAGATATAAACGGTTTGAGTATGGAAGAACAAAAAGAAAAACTACTGACCGAACTAAAAAACTGGAGAGGTCCACTAGAGCAAGTAGATGATATTGTAGTAATTGGAAGTAGGTTGTAAATCTGATTTCATTTTTCACCTATAAAAATGGAAAGTACAAATCAAATTAATTCCCCATTTTTCCAATATTTATATATGTACTCTGTACCTTTTTTTTCACTCATATCTTTATAAAGTATAGATTTAATTAACCCGTCATCTCTTTTATTGATTAATTCAAAATGTGATGTATTTAAACCAACGCTAGAGGTAACTTTTAGTATACATGAAATATCTTGGTTATAAAAATAACTTAGCCTAACACCAACCTTTCCATCACTCCCAATCATTATCTCTTCAGTCAGAGCGCCAAGACTATCGTAATGATATATTATCTCCCGCTCAGAAGTTTTTAACTTATTTATAATCTTTTTAATAGTTTTTTGAGGATAATAAAAATATACCGCTGTCTCTAATGTAGAATCGTCTGAAGAGTAATTCGTATAATTAATCAACTTTTTGTCCATATTAAATGCATAAACAATATATGAACTAAGACTTTCTCCTTTGTAAAACTCTACTTTAGTTTTATTCTCAGTATATAAAAAACTTTTTTTTGACACCACTTTATTGTTTTCATAAACTACAGAAGAAATTAACTCATTAAACTTATTATATATAAATTCTTCTGATTTATATAACATTCCTTTTCCCTGAAATGATTCAATTTTTTTAATCTTATTATCGTCTAACAAATATTTGGTTGAAACAATTGTATCATCATTTAAAAGCCGATAGACGACTAATGAGTCTATTTTGTATGCACACAACAATGAGTCTTGTGTTGTAGGTTTTATAAATGGAGGTTCCTGAGATTTTAGAATACTCACTGACAATAAACATAAAATCACTGCTAACCATTTCATATTTTATTGTTTACACACTCAAACATAAACATACTGTGAGAAGTAAAAATAGTAATAAATTGGTTGGGGTTTCAGCAAATATGTTCAAGCTCTTACTTATTTTGTTGGAAGCGCTACTTATTAACTAGCCTTTTTAACTTATTTTCTAGCCTCTTTTACTTCTGAGCTTGCCTTAGCAAGAAATTAACTAGCACTTTTAACCTCAGAGCTAGGAAGTCCTACTTATTTTCTTGCTCTTTCAACTTATTTGCTAGCTTTTCTTACTTATTTACTTGCCTTGCCAACAAATTAAGTTCGCTAACGAAGAAAATAACCAGAATAACGAGCTTTAAAAGTGTAACTCCGAGCTTCTACATCTTCTCTTCCACCTTCTTTACCAGCTCGTCCACTATTTTATCGGTCTCTTCACGGATGGCAATAGCTTCTTTCGACTTCGCTTCGGCATAGGCTTTGTCTGCCAGCCCAACGGCATTTATTCTTACGTTTAAGTAAGCGCCCGTAACGGCAGTTCGCACGCACAGCGCACCCACACCCGCATCGGAAATTGAGCTTGGCAATCCTATTTCCACCATTTTGGCAATCAGTTCTAAAGAAGCATGTGAGGTTTTCATCACCGTTAAGGGAATTTCAATGGCATATTTGGTAGCGTCTTCAATGGCTTGCTTACGTTTTGCTTTTTGCTCGTCCGTATCTTTAGGTAAGCCAAACGCATCCATTATTTTATTAAACGCATTGGTATCTTCATCTACCAAACGGATGAGTTCGTTTTTCAATTGTTGGCCTTTTACCGCCCAGTCAGAATACATTTCCCATTTATCATCCCAACCTCTTTTATGTGCTGAAAGATTGGCTACCATAGTTCCTAAAGAAACGCCCAAAGCGCCCACATAAGCAGAAACAGAGCCACCACCCGGTGCAGGAAATTCGGAAGCAGTAGTTTCAGCAAAATCTACCAGGTCTTTTTTAACCAATAGTTTTTGGTTGCTGTCCTCAATCATGTATTCAATAATTCGCTCTCTTGGATTAAAAGGAGCAAGCTCATCCAAGCCTAACGACTTAATGGCAATCTTTATCTTTTCTTCATCAGAAACACCCAACGAACGTTCTTGTTTTTTCAAAAAGTATTCGCCTGCATCCAGCATGGCTTTTAGCGGAACAAGCCCCACCAACTCAGAACCCGTTACTCTTATTCCTCTCTCTCTTGCTTGTTTATCGGCTTCTTCAAACGCCACATGAATAGGCGTAATGCTGATATTCGTTAAGTTTAATGAAAGTTGTGCAATGCCATACTCTTCAATAAACCAACCGATACCTTTTACCGCTTTAAGCGTTCCGGGTATTCTCACCGGCTCACCGTTTTCATCGTTTACCACTTTACCCGTTAACGGATTTCCTTCACGCTTTACACGCCCGGCTTCTCTTATGTCAAAAGCAATGGCATTGGCACGTCTGGTAGAAGTTGTATTTAAGTTGATATTATAAGCTACTAAAAAGTCTCTAGCACTAATAGCGGTAGCACCGGTCTTTGCTACTTTATCGTTCCACTCCGCAGGACCAAAGTCAGGCTTCCATTCAGGCTTTACTAATTTTTTAGATAATCCTTCGTATTCTCCCGAACGGCAATTCGCCAAGTTTCTTCTTTTTTCTTCAGTGGCTGCGTTCTCGTAAAAGTAACCCGGTATGCCTAATTCTTTTCCTACTCTCTCTCCTACTTTGCGGGCTACCTCAACGGCTTCACCCATCGTCATGTTAGCAATAGGCACAAATGGGCAAACATCAGTAGCGCCCATTCTTGGATGTTCGCCTTTGTGTTTACTCATGTCTATTAATTCTGAAGCAGTTTTAATTAATAAAAAAGCGGCTTCCGCTACTTTATCGGGCTCTCCTACAAACGTAATTACCGTTCTGTTAGTGGCTTTACCCGGATCAACGTTTAATAGCTTCACTCCTTCAACCGTTTCAACAACTGAAGCTATTTTATTAATCTTGGCAGTATCTCTTCCTTCGCTAATGTTTGGAACACACTCTAGAATTTTCTTTTGCATGACTAAAAATTTATGGCTACAAAACTAAAAAAGCTCCGAAGTATTTCGGAGCTTTTGTTGTATTTTCTGAAAACTATTTCTTTTTATTGAGTTTGTTTTCGTAAGGTTCTTCTTCTTTTTTCTCTTCACCTTCGGGCTTTGTTTCTTCCTTAGGTTTTTCAAGATTATTCTTTTGTTCTTCTTCTTGCTGTTGAAGGTCAAGTTGCTCGTTTTCTTTAACCTCAGGCTTAGCTTTGAATTTATAAACCAACATTACTTCATGGCTACCGCCCGAATAAGGTTTTATTTTACCCATATTGTATTCATAAGCATAGCCCAGTTTTAAGCCTTCAGCTATCTGGAAATTTAGCATTACCAATAAATCTTTACTGGTTCTAAAACCAAGACCTCCCGCATATTTATCATCATAATGTAAAATAGCGTTAATATCAGCCTGAACAGGTGCACCCGCAGCATACTTGATTAAAGTAGCTCCTTCCAACTTCATTTCCCAGTTAATCTTGTAGTAATATCCACCGTTTAAGTAGTAGTGAAAGTTCTTGGTATCAAAACTTGATTTACCGGCATAATCAGTAGTATAAACTATTTCGTTTCGCATTAAGTTAGGAATAGCTAAACCCACATAATACTTATCTTTCTTTTGATAGAAAGTAGAAAACTTAAAGTTAGGTGTGGCAAAAGTTGGCGTATTTCCTGCAAATAATGGGTCAACATCTTTCGTTTTAATTTCAGCATAATTACTTTGGATGAAGTTAAACCCTGCAGAAAGTCCAAAACCTAAATCGGCATCTTCCGCTACTTGTAATTTATAGGTATAACTAGCATAAAAAGCACTGGAGTTGTTTACTCCAATATTATCTGAATTGAAATCAAAACCGATGTAGTGTTTTTTATCAATATTCCCGAAAAGATTTAACCCGCCAATAGTTGGTGCACCATCAAATCCGGCCCATTGATTCTTGTAGAACAAGCCCACATTAGTTTGATTAGACGATATGGCAGATGCAGCATTAATAAATGACTTTTGCATCATGTATTGATTTAAGTGTGGTTGATTTTGAGCACTAGAAACTAATACTCCAGCCACAAATAATCCCGATATGATATATTTTAAATTCTTCATCTGCTTCATTATTTAGTTTTAATTTCAAGGGCGGCTTTATAAGGTTCGGAAACGCCATCGTAATTCACAATAATATAATATGTACCATCAGGAACTTTGCCTCCCGCATTTGAAGTACCATCCCAGTCATTTTTATAAGGCTGCGCCTGATACACTACATCTCCCCATCTGTTTAATACTACTAATTCATTATTAGGATTAGCCTGAATGTTCGGTATAATTAGTAAATCATTACGCCCGTCTCCGTTAGGTGTAAAACCTGTAGGAATATCTTCAGGGTCAACAGGAGGAGCGTCTGCCACTTTCACATAAATGGTGGCTTCATCACAGCTTGAACAAGTGGTTTCACATATTTGATATAACATACTGTCTAATCCTGAAAACTCTGGGTTAGGTGTATAAGAAACCAAACCACCTCCAATTACAGTAGCTGTACCATTAACAGGTGTGGTAAGCAATACTAATGATGAAGGAGTACCTCCCGCATCATTCAATAAAGCATTGATAGATGTAGTTGTTTCGTAAGCTACTTCCACATAATCAAGCACTGCATTAGCGGCAGTATAAGGAGTTGCAGTCACTACCAAAGAAAGCGAATCAGTACAATTGTTACTATCAGCTACAACCAATAAGTAGCTTCCGCTAGGAAGTGCCGTAATATTTTGTGTACTGCCCACTAAACTACCACCATTATACCATGAATAAGTTATAGCACCATTTCCTCCGTTGGCAATTAAACCGGTTATAGCTCCATTGTTTAATCCGCAGGTTGCATCCACTACAAATCCGTTAGTAGAGTCAATTGAAGGTCCCGTTAATTGCGGTAAGACAATAGGTCCCACCTTAGTGACACAATTATTACCATCTCTAACTGACAAGTAATAAGAACCTCCCAATACTCCACTTAATAAAAGAGAAGAACTTACTGTAGTAGTTGAGTCTGTCCATTGATAAAGTAAAGTAGGAGTTCCTGTTACGTTAATTCCTGTAACACTTGCATTACTACTATCACAAATACCCGGGTTAAGCATCATGTTTGCCAGGTCAACCTTGGGTGCAATATTTACATTTACTTTTATAGAATCTACTCCCTGACAGCCAAATGAATCTGTTACTGTTAAGTAATAAGTAACAGTAGTGTCAGGAGATGCAGGTGGATTAGGTAAAGTTGGTCCGTAAACATCTGTTGTCGGAGTCCAGCTATAAGAGAGGGTTCCGCTTCCACCCGAACCTGAAGGAGAGCCTCCAAGTATTAAAGTGTCAGTAGAACAAACAACCGTAGAAGGGAAACCAGCCTGAGCAGTTGGTAAAGCTCTTACGTTTACCGTCACCTGATCACGACCTTTACAGTTATTAGCATCAGTAACAGTTAATGTATAAGTAGTTGAATTCGTTACAAAACAATTAGGGTTTGTTGCAGAAGGGCTGCTTAAACCTGTTGAAGGTGACCATGAGTAAGTTAATACTCCCGTACCACCAGAGCCCGAAGGACTACCGCCTAACTGAACAGTATCTTTAAAACAAAGATTAATTGGTGTTGTTCCCGCATCAGCAACAGGTGATGGACTTACATTAATTCTAACAGTATCACTTCTTGAACAAACAACCGTATCGCTAACCGTTAACGTATAAGTTGTGGTTACACTTGGTTTTGCCCAAGGGTTTGGAGCAGATGGATTGCTAATTCCTGTAGCAGGGCTCCAGTTAAAACTTAATATTCCACTACCTCCGCTACCTGCAGGAAAACCTCCTAAGTTAACAGAATCACCTTGGCATAAGGTATATAAATTAGTTCCCACATTAATATTCGGACGATTGTATGCCGTTAAAACAACAGTATCGTTCACTGAACAAACACCGTCACCAACAGTAAGAATATAAGTTGTATTTCCGGCAGGTGCTGCCATAGGGTTTGGCGAATTTGAATTATCTAAACCGGTAGAAGGAGACCAAGAATATGTTAACGGACCACTTCCTCCCGTTGCAGTAGGTGAGCCACCCAGTTGTACAGAATCAGTAATACAATAATTAATAGCAGTAGCAGACAAAGAGACATTAATTGGGTTAGGAACAAATACTGTCATAGTGTCCGTATAAGTACAGTTATTTACATCACTTACCGTTAAACCATATACCGTAGTTGAGGTCGGTTTAGCATAAGGGTTTGGAGCTGTTCCGTTAGAAAGATTAGTAGTCGGATTCCAACTATAACTTAAACTACCCGTACCACCGGAACCGGCAGGGCTTCCACCAATTTGAACCGAATCTCCTGCACATAATGTAAAAGAAGAACCCGCATCAGCAAAAGGTGAAGGAACAACAGTTATTTTAACCGTATCCGTTCCCTGACAGCCAATAGAGTCAGTTACAATTACAATATAGTTAGTAGGTGTATTAATAAATGTAGATGGATTAGAAGATGTAGAACCTCCTAATAAAGCTGTTAGTGGAGACCAAGAATATGTTAAAGGACCTGTTCCGCCAAAAGCTGTAGGTGAACCTCCTAACACAATGGTATCAAGCGAACATTTTATAGTATCGGTATAAGCTAAATTGACCGTTGGAAAAGGTCTAACGGTAACATTTATACTATCTTCAGCAGTACAGCCATAACTATCGGTAACTACTACTTTCACCATAACAGAAGCAGGAGGTGTAGGTGTAGGACGAACATAAGGATTGGAAACTGTAGGCGTATTAATTCCTCCTGTGGCTATTGGTGTCCAAGAATAAGTATATCCACCAAAACTACCGGAAGCCGTTGGACTTCCACCAACTTGTACAGAGTCGTTCTCACATGTTTCAGCAGTTAAAGGGCCCGCATCAGCAATCAATTGTGAGCCAACAGTAACTGTAATTGTATCTCTAGCTGTACAGCCCATAGAGTCTGTAACTAAAAGGTTGTAAGTAATTGTTGTTGATGGCCAGGCATCGGGATTAGCAGCACTAGTACTACTAATGTCTGTATTTGGTGTCCACAAAATAGTTAAAGGTCCGGTTCCTCCTTGAGCGGTTGGGTCTCCTGCGGTTCCTCCCAGCATAATAGTATCACCAAGACAAAGTGTATCATATCTGTTTCCTGCTTGTGCAGAAGGATTAGGCAGCACTCTTACATAAACACTATCTGTTACACTTGTCGGACTTCCATCAGTAACGGTAAGCTTTACCCAATTACTAGTTGTTAAAGTATATTTTGGCATTGAATCGGTCGGGTTTGTGACCATAAATGCAGGCGACCAACTAAAACTATATGGAGGAGTACCTCCAAAAGCAACAGGTGAACCTCCCAACTGTGCAGAATCTCCTTCACACATAAACACGGTATCTTTGTTAGCCGCATTAACTGTAAGAGCCTTTTTCAAGACTTGCGAATTTGAACTAGGTATATTTAACGATCTTTGAGAAAATGCTAAACTTACCAAAGCCAAAAAAGCTACGACAAATCCAATTTTTTTGAACATAAGTGCCTGGTTTTTTGAAATTAAAAGTCGCTAATTTAAGCTTGTTATCTGTAACAATCAAATTTATATATGAAAAAGCCACCAGTTTTTATACTGATGGCTAGCTTTTTAGGTATTTTTCGCAATACTAGTTACAATTAGCATCGTGAAGGGTGTTATCCCAACATTGCCAGTTTAAAGTAGCATATTTGTTTAAATCCCTTACTCTACCGTTTTTAGAGCTTCTGTTCCACTCAATGTCAATTTTATTAGTGTTTGAAGCATTGTAGATAGTATAGTAAGCATCTAAATTATTAGCGGTATTAACACCATAATTGATGTAACTTCCGTCTGTACCGGTGTAAGTAATATCGTAAGTACCGGAAGATGTGTTTTTAGACCAAACAATATCTAAGAATTTAGAAGAATTATTCGGGTCTTTATACAACGTCCAGGTTCCCGAAGTATTTCCTTGGTCAGAAACTCCTTCATACCATAAGAAATCTTTGTATTCACCATCTTTAGTCATGTACATTTTCCATTCTACTTTTCCGTTTACGTTATTTCCGTAAAGTTCTGCAGTATGGTTAATTCCGGCTACATCAAAATTGTATTTCCATAACCAGCCTTTGTTTTTTCCTTTATACTTAGGCTCATGATTAAATGCTTCATGATAAGATGCAACAGGAACAATAAGTGTTACTGTTAAAATAAATTGCCATACACCAACATTAACTGCTGAGTGCACCCAGTTAGTTGTTGTTGAATCAATTCTTTGAGGACCTGTTTTCGACTGATCAAAGTCATCGGTATTCATTTGCATGGTGGCACTTGGTGGTAAATCAGGTTTTGGATTTTTCTTCTTTCCACAAGAATTCACCGTCAATAAAGCTACTGCTGAAGCTAAAAACAGACTTAAAATTTGCTTTTTCATTTTATAGTTTTTTAGTTTAAAGTGTGTGTAAACGAGATTGTTTTCAAAAGGTTACACCAAAATTAAGATTTTTATTTGCCTTTTTTAACAATTTGTAAATAAAAGTTGCCAACAAAAACCCTAAAAGCCCACCACAAAAGATATCTAGCGGAAAATGAGCTCCTAAATAAATTCTACTGTATGAAACAAAAACTGCCCAAATAAATATTATCCAGAATATAGGATACGCTTTTCTAAGGCATAACCACAAAAACATAGCTAAACCAAATGTATTAGCGGCATGTGAAGAGACAAAACCAAATTTACCTCCACAATAATTATTTACTAAGTGAACAAACTCAGAAATACTAGGGTCGTGACAAGGGCGTAAGCGTTCAAACACATTTTTAAATAAGTGAACGGATAATTGGTCGGTTAACACAATAAGTATAACTACTCCCAAAACAGGTAACCAAGATTTAGTCTTAAACTTTTTCCACACTAAATAAAGAAAAAACGCATATAAAGGAATCCAGGTAAGCTTTCCGGAACCCCACCACATTAAAGTATCTAAAAAGGAATTGTGTAAACTATTGAACCAGAGAAAAAGTTCCTTGTCAATATTTATGATGGTGTCAATCATTTTCTTTGTTGAGCGTTTTCCAAAGCAGGTCTTTTAGTTCTACTAAACCAGTTTGTGCTACAGAAGATATAAAGACATAAGGAATATCCGGCAAATCTTGTGATATTTCTTGCTTTAGCTCTTCGTCTACCATATCGCTTTTGGTTAAAGCCAAAATTCGGTCTTTATGAATTAGCTCAGGATTAAACTCATTCAATTCATTCACTAAAATCTCATACTCCTTTCTGATATCATCAGAATCTACCGGCACCATAAAAAGTAAAAGAGAATTTCGTTCGATATGCCTTAAAAAACGATGCCCTAAGCCTTTTCCTAAATGAGCTCCCTCAATAATTCCGGGAATATCGGCCACTATAAACGATTGATAATCTCTGTATTTTACAATACCTAAGTTAGGAACTAAAGTAGTAAACGGATAATCGGCTATTTCGGGTTTGGCAGCCGTAATTACCGAAAGTAAAGTAGATTTTCCGGCATTAGGAAAGCCAACTAAACCCACATCTGCTAGAACTTTTAGCTCCAATATAAACCAATCTTCTTTTCCGTCTTCTCCCGGTTGAGAAAATTTAGGTGCTTGATGTGTCGAAGATTTAAAATGGTCATTTCCTTTTCCGCCTCTACCGCCTTCTAGCAAAATAACTTCTTCTCCATCTTCGGTAATTTCAAATTGAAACTCACCTGTTTCAGCATGCTTGGCTACTGTTCCTAGAGGAACTTCTATGATAATATCTTTTCCACTTTTTCCGGTACGCAAGCCACCGCTTCCGCTTTGGCCATGTTCGGCACTAATGTGCTTCTGAAATTTAAGATGAAGTAAGGTCCAGAGCTGCTTGTTTCCTTTTAAAATAATATGGCCACCTCTGCCACCATCACCACCATCAGGGCCACCAAAAGCAGTAAGCTTATCTCTATAAAAATGCATAGAGCCATTGCCACCCTTACCTGAGCGACAACATATTTTTACGTAATCTACAAAGTTACCGCCAGCCAAAAGAAAATATTTATGCGTTTATTCTATGCTCTTCTATTACAGAACAAAGAGTATTAAAAATCTCGTCTACTTCACCTATACCTTCAACTGCAAAGAATTTATTTTGAGCAGAATAGTAATCCTTTAAAGGTGCAGTTTTTTTGTTGTATTCTGCAATTCTATTCATAATGATGGTTTCGTTTTGGTCATCTTCTCTCCCGCTTTCTTTTCCTCTTTTCAAGATTCGCATGATTAACTCATCATCTTCAACCTCTAGGGCCAACATCATGGTGATAGCTGTATTTTTTTCAGCAAGCAACTTATCTAACGCTTCAGCCTGACCTGCAGTTCTTGGAAATCCGTCAAAAATAAATCCGGCACTATTAATATTTGCCTCTATTTTAGAACGTATCATGCCTATTACCACTTCATCAGGAACCAATAATCCTTGGTCCATTAGCTTTTTAGCTTCTAAACCTAATGCTGTTCCTTCAGCAATTTGAGACCTTAAAATGTCTCCAGTTGATAAGTGTACCAGTTGGTACTTGTCGATTAGTTTTTGTGATTGTGTTCCCTTTCCGGCTCCCGGAGGGCCAAATAATACAATGTTTAACATATATCTCCCTAATTTAAAACGTATATATCTTTTAAGTTTCTACCTAATCCGTCATAGTCTAAGCCAAAGCCCACTACAAACTTATTTTCTATCTCCATGCCCACATAATCTACCTTCATTTGCTTTTTATAAGCTTCGGGTTTAAAGAGCAAAGTTATAATTTTTAAAGAAGCAGGATTTTTAACTTTTACCGAATTAATCAAATACTCCAACGTATTGCCTGTATCTACTATATCTTCTACAAAAAGTACATACCTGTCTTTTATTTCTTCTTCAATGCTTAGCAATTCTTTTATTGCTCCTGTTGAAGACGTTCCTTCATAGGACTTCACTTTAATAAACGACACCTCACAAGCTCCGTTAAAACGCTTAATTAAATCTGCCGCAAACAAAAACGAGCCGTTTAACACTACTACAAAAAGTGGATTTTTGTCTTTATAATCCTGATTAAGTTGTGCCGCTACTTTTTCTATGGCAGGAAGTATTTCCTTTTCGTAAGCAAGGAATTTTCGGAATTCTTTATCTTTTAGTTGCACTTTTTCCAAACACTTGGCATTAAAAAGTGGGCAAAGGTAATATTTTTAATAATTAGAGGATTGTAAGTAGGATTTTATGATTTTTGGGATGTTTTGTTTATAAGTAAGCCCTTATTGCTATTGCATTTTTAATAATTCTCATTTACAAATTCCAAAGTAGTAATATAACTCGCCAATCTTTCTAGATGGAAACATATCACTAGCATACAAATCCTTCATATCAAGAAAAACAATACACCCTTTATATCTAGATACATTTTCTTTAATCTCCGTCATTGCTTCTTTTGGTATATCTTCAATGGTCTTAATATCAGAAGAAAGTTTAATAATATCCTCTCCTGTAATCTTAATATATCTTGGAGGCCTTTTTCTTTTCATCAGTTTAACTTTAACTTCACTATAACCATCATCACATGGACAATTCTTTCTAATCGAATTGCTATTTTTATTCGAATCAATGGCATGCGATTGAGATATAGAAATATATTCTGATGAAAACATATTCAGAATTAAAAAAGAAACTATTAAGAATGAAAATGTTTGTTTCATATTTTAAATGTTTAAAATCAAAAGGTTTTAATACTAAAATAAATTCAGTAAAGATTTTACTTTAGCAATATCTACCAAAGTTAATTAAAACTTTAAAACAATATGTGGCAATTAATTAAAACGGCTACAAACTAAAAAAGCCCTGAGATTATCAGGACTAGTAAAGTGAAAAATATCGGTTGTTTTATTTTTTTTGCCTTATTGATTACCTAGTTAGCGGTTTTTTTAATTGAAATTCATCAATGGTTCGCAATAAGGTGCATTTTCTTGGATAAACTGACTCATTTCTTTTTCCCTTGTTTTATTCCCATGTGATTTATAATAAACTCCAAGAGCCCATGCAATAATCAGTTTCAGCAGGAATGTCGATTTGGTAAATCGTCTTTCCAAACTTGCTATAGTTGCATCTGATGATAAACCATTAAGAACTTGACCAATTTCTACGTATGTTTCATAGCTATTTTGAGCTTTTTTTTGTCCTGGAATTAGCCCTGGAAGTTTAGAAAGTTCGAGAGCCCTCTCAGCATTTTTTAAGGCATTCTCTAAGTCTAGCTTCTGCAGATATTTGTTTAAAGCAATGCCACTTAATTGCATTGCATTGTACAAATCCGCCTTTCTTGAAATGTCATATCTGTTTAGCTCAAAAAGTGCATCATGAAATTCTCCGTACATAGATAGAGCAAGTGATTTACTGCAAGATTTAATAAAATTAGCCTCAGGCATTAGTGCATGGCTTTTTATGGTATTATCATAATAACGTAAGACTTCATTTACATTTGGCTGTCGAAATTTTTTGGCAACCTTCCCCTCCGTACGCATACGAATATAAAGATACAGTCCAATTGCAATTACAAATCCGGGTATATAGTAAATCACTTCCGATTGCGGCTTGTTTATTATTCCAACAACAAGCGCTATAATAACTGCAATTGGAACTATCCACAACAGTAATATGTGTCTTAAATTATTACTCATTTTATTGCTTACAACATAAAAGCTAAAAGTTGTTTTAATTACTTTAATAACATCTACCAAATTTAAAAAAACTTTAAAACAAAAACACCCACTTTTAACTTTCTCCACTTGTTAGCCCATAACTTTGAACTAATAATTATCTTTGCGCCATGAGTAACCCAAATGATTTTTTATCTCACCAAAAGAAAATCGGACTAATTGGCGGTGGGCAGCTGGGTAGAATGTTGCTGCAAGAAGCTTATAACCTCAACCTCAACATAGCCGTGCTTGACCCTGCGCCAAATGCGCCTTGTAAAAACCTTTGCACAGAGTTTACAGTAGGTGACTTTAAAGATTTTGATACGCTTTACAATTTTGGAAAAGACAAAGATGTGATTACCATTGAGTTTGAAGATGTAAATGCAGATGCTCTTACGCAATTAGAAAAAGACGGAAAAGAAGTATATCCTCAACCCAGGGTATTAAAGCTCATTCAAGACAAAGGCTTACAAAAACAGTTTTACAAAGAAAATAACTTCCCTACCGCAGAGTTTGAATTAGTAGAAAACAAACAAGAAGCCCTAGCGAAAATTACTTCTTACCCTGTATTTCAAAAACTAAGAAAATCGGGCTATGATGGCTATGGCGTTAGAAAAATAGAAAGTGCCGACAGTGATATTTTTGATGCACCATCTGTAATAGAATATGCGGTAAAAGATGCTAAAGAAATATCGGTAATTGTTGCCCGAAACAAAAAAGGTGAGGTAACTGCTTTCCCTACGGTAGAAATGGAGTTCAACCCAGAAGCTAACATGGTGGAGTTTTTATTTTCTCCCGCTAAAATAGATGCAGCTATTGAAAAACAAGCTACGCAACTAGCCATTGATATTATTACCAAATTAGAAATGGTGGGCATATTAGCCGTTGAGATGTTTTTAACCAAAGACAATCAAATCTTGGTAAACGAAATTGCACCCAGACCACACAATAGTGGGCATCAAACTATTGAAGGAAATTTTACTTCACAATATGCTCAACATTTAAGAGCCATTTTAAATTTACCGTTGGGAGATACTGCCATTACTCAACCTTCCGTAATGATTAATTTATTAGGAGAAAAAGGATTTGAGGGCAGCGCTCACTATGAAGGATTGGAAGAAGTAATTGCACAGTCGGGAACTTACATACACCTTTATGGCAAAGCGGAAACCAGATCATTTAGAAAAATGGGGCACGTAACTGTAGTAGATAACGACATTGAAAAGGCAAAGGAAAAAGCACGATTTATTAAACAAACTTTAAAAGTAGTATCAAAATGAAACCAATAGTTGGAATTATAATGGGAAGCAAATCAGATTTAAAAGTAATGAGCCAAGCTACTGAAATGCTTGACCACTTTTCTATCCCTTACGAAATTGAAGTAGTATCTGCTCACCGTACGCCTGATAAAATGTTTGAATATGCTTCATCAGCAAAGCAAAGAGGTTTAAAAGTAATTATTGCAGGTGCTGGCGGTGCGGCCCACTTACCGGGAATGGTTGCTTCACTAACCTCTTTACCGGTTATAGGTGTTCCTGTAAAATCATCCAATTCTATTGACGGTTGGGATTCTGTGCTTTCTATTTTACAAATGCCGGGCGGAGTGCCTGTAGCTACTGTAGCACTTGATGGAGCCAAAAATGCAGGAATATTAGCAGCACAAATTGTAGGTACGTTTGATGAAAGTGTTTCAGCTAAACTAGATGCTTACAAGCAGGAACTAAAAGAAAAAGTTACGCAAATGAATAATGAATTGAAGGCTGAAAAATGATTCAATTACTAGCCGTATTTATTGGTGGTGGGTTAGGCAGCTTACTCCGTTTCGGAATTAGCAAAGGAAGTGCATCTGTTTTTCAAAGCAACTTTCCATTAGGTACTTTTATCAGCAATATCTTAGCTTGTATATTATTAGCCATACTGGTAATTTTCATCAGTAATAAAACTGACCAGGAAGTATATAAAGCTTTTTTAATTACCGGATTTTGCGGAGGCTTTAGCACCTTTTCTACATTCAGCTT
>JAUHYR010000036.1 GCA_030426475.1 Bacteroidia bacterium | reverse complement strand
CCGAGAGGCTTTTTATTTCTCTTTCCAGGTTTTGCCATGGAGTTTCAGCTACAATGTCTTGAGGAGTCTTTTTTGACTTTAACGAAAAGTGGAAAAACTTTTTTACTTCTAAAGCGTTTCCCAAAGAGTAGGTTTTTGTTCTCAAATATCTTCCGTATTGTGATACATCTTTAAATGCTTTTTGTTCTTCAACAGAAATAGGCTTCCCTATTTTAATTTGAATGGGTTTGTTTTGTTTATTGAATAGTTCGGATGGCAGCTTTGCCGTCCTTAAATTGGCGTTTACCAGCCCAAGAAGGTGAAAAGCTGCACTATTAAAGCCATGAAAGTAAATAGGCACAACCGGAACCTGTGCATTTTTAATGAAACGAATAGCGGTAGGTGACCATTCTTTATCTTGTATGCTGCCTTTGTAAATGGTAGAGACTTCACCTGCCGGAAAAATAGATAAAACCCCTTCGTTATCGATTTGGTGAGATGCTAATTTTAAACCGCTTAAGTTAGGTTTGGTTGTTCGATTTTTTTCGAAGGGGTTAACAAAGATCAAAAAATCTTTCAATGGTGCAACTTTTTCTAACAAAAAGTTACTCAATACCTTAACGTCTCTTCTTTTGGCTAAAAGTAGTTTTAGGAGCAGCAAACCATCTATACCACCAAAGGGATGATTGGATATAGTAATGAATGCGCCCTTCTCGGGAAGGTTAGAGATTTCCATCTCATTGATAAAGTGATTGATTTTTAAATCATTTAATATAGAGTTAATGAATTCAAGGTCTTCCTTTTCGTAGTTTTGCCCGTAAAGTTCATTGAGGTCATTTATTTTAAGTGACTTCATTAACATATTAGAAAAAGCCACTCCGGGAATGCCGCCCATCCATAAACGGTTGATGATTTCCTTTTGTTCTATTAAGTTCATCTGAAGAAGATTAATTTGGTTTATCAAATCAACGGCTTATTCGTTAACAGATAATTTCTTCTTCTTTATGAAAATACTATGAATTAATTAAGCAAGTGTGAATGACTACACAGAAAAATTAAATGAATGTAAAGAAATGATGTTTTAAACGTAAACAGCCTTTACCCTATCTCTTAAATTGTAGGCTGAGGACATTACTTCTCCGTAAGCACCTGTAGTACGAATGGCTACATAGTCTCCTCTTTTGGTGTGTGGCATTTTTACTGCCTTACCGAAACAATCGCTGGATTCACAAATAGGACCAACTACATCATACTTTTCGTTAGCTTCAGATGTGTTGCTAATATTCTCGATATGGTGATAGGATTGATACAATGCCGGACGAATAAGTTCCGTCATACCTGCATCTACAATAGCAAAGTTGGTTTTAACGCCATTCTTTACATATAGTACTTTGGTAATGAGGCTACCACTCTGCGCTACCAGGCAACGCCCCAGCTCAAAGTGTACTTGTTGATTGGGCAATAGCTTTAAATGGTCGTGAAAGATTTTAAAAAAGGTTGCAAAGTCACTTATTGCATTGGTATCAGGGTTTTCATAATCTACTCCCAGTCCGCCACCCACATTGATGTGCTTTAGCTGTACATGTTTTTTTACAAAATAGTCTTGTATTTCGTTTACTCTAATACACAAGCCTCTGAATACCGATAAATCGGTGATTTGTGAGCCGATATGGAAGTGAATACCTATTAAGTTAAGGTTGGTAAGATGGGGTAATCGCTCTAGTAAATCATCCATCTCCCACATATTAATGCCGAACTTATTTTCTTCTAAGCCTGTGGTAATATAATGATGCGTTTTAGCATTTACATTAGGATTGATACGCAAAGCCACATCCGCTACCTGTCCTCTGCCCTTTGCTATTTCGTTGATTACTTCCAGTTCGGGTAAGGATTCACAGTTAAAGCTAAAAATGTTATAGTCTAGCGCAATATTTATCTCCGCATCTGATTTTCCCACTCCCGCAAAGGCAACATCTTCAGGATTAAACCCTATTTCAATGGCCTTTTTTACTTCGTTACCACTCACACAGTCAGCACCAAAGCCTTTCTCCTTAATGATTTGAAGAATTTCGTTATTGGTATTTGCCTTTAAGGCATAATGTACATGATAGCCGTATTTGTTGCTCTCTGTAATGCAAGCATCAAGGGTGTTGTGCAGCAGTTTTAAATCGTACAGATAAAACGGTGTAGGTGTGTTTTGTATAATATCTAGCGGAAAGTTCATGGACTATGCCGGTTGTTGTAAGTTTTCAAATATAGCCTTTAAGGCTTCGTTTTTATGTTCTGTTTTTACCAGGATGGAGATGTTGTGAAAGCTTCCACCATACGAAATCATTCGGATAGGAATGTTTTCTAAGGCAGAGAAGATTTGTTTGGCGTAGCCTTTGTTTTCAGCTATAAAGTTACCTACCACACAAATAATGCTTAGCCCCTCATCTATCTCTACCATTCCGAATTTTTGCAGCTCTTTGGTTATTTCTTCCAGGTATTTGTTGTTATCTATGGTTAACGATACCGCCACCTCAGAAGTGGTAATCATATCTATAGGTGTTTTGTACGTTTCAAACACCTCAAACACTTTACGTAAGAAACCATACGCCAACAGCATTCGCCCTGACTTAATT
The DNA here is from genome assembly GCA_030426475.1 of Bacteroidia bacterium. GTDB lineage: Bacteria > Bacteroidota > Bacteroidia > Flavobacteriales_E > Vicingaceae > CALALS01. The sequence continues at coordinate 25,492 of JAUHYR010000036.1, read as the reverse complement.
TTAACAGCCGTAATGTCATCTTTTGCGGCTACCGCCTTTATAATAGTGCCGTTATCGGTTTCTTTATCGGAAATAAGCGTACCGTAAGCATCGGGTTGCATGGTATTTTTTAAACGTACCGGAATGTTTTTAAGCTTTGCGGGTAACACACTGCTCGGGTGCAATATTTTTGCACCAAAGTAGGCCAATTCTGCCGCCTCATCAAACGATAAATCAGCAATGGGGCGCGTACCTTGCACAATTCTGGGGTCGTTATTGTGCATACCGTCTATGTCTGTCCAGATTTGTATTTCATCTGCCTTTATAGCTGCACCAATTAAAGAAGCAGAATAATCACTTCCTCCCCTTTTTAAATTATCTATTTCGCCATAGGAGTTACGACAAATGTAGCCTTGTGTGATAAAGTAGTTGACGTCTTTATGTTGGGCTAGTATGTTGCTAAGTTCGGTGGCTATGTAGTTATTATCCGGCTCTTCGTTTTCATCTATACGCATATAGTCAAGGGCAGGAAGCAGTATAGAGTTTTTGCCTTGCTCCTTTAGGTAAAAGTGAAACAATGCTGTACTCATTAGCTCGCCTTGCGCCAATATGGCCTTCTCTTCATAGATGGTAAACATATCTTGCGTAAACGAACGGATAAATGTAAAGTGCGAACCTATTAGTTCTTTGCCGTTGGCCTTGTATTCATCTGTGGTAAACAGCTCATCTATTTCGGCAGCGTATTTCTTTTCTAATTTATTGATGATATCGTTAGCGGCTTCTATGTTTTTTTGATGCAGATAGCCCGATATTTCTACCAAGGTGTTGGTAGTGCCACTCATAGCGCTAAGCACCACAATTTTTTGGTTGCCATCATCTATAAGCTTGGCCACTTCTTTAATACGCTGGGCAGAACCTACTGAGGTACCGCCAAATTTTTGAATAATCATAACCCGATTGCTGTTTTTGGGACGGCAAAAATAGGTAAACAAGTTTACTAGACAATAGATTTTAGATATAAGACCCTAGAAAGCCATAATTTATCCTTTTTTTGGTGATGCTGGGTGCTACCACCTCCCCAAACGCCTTTTCGTTTGGTACTCCTCCTAACATAGGAGGAGAGTTTGGGGTGTAGATTACTGCTTTTGCTTGTTAAGGAGAGGAGTAATTAGGAATAGATGATGTGTGACTGAGTGCAGATTGGAGGTGTCTGCGTATAGATGCTGTGTGACTGGGTACAGATGCAGGGGGACTGTGTACAGATTGCAAGTGACCGAGTACAGATACAGGCGGACTGTGTACAGATGCAAGGTGACCGAGTACAGATGCAGGGGGACTGCATGTAGATAGCGTGTGACTGAGTACAGATACAGGCGGACTGTGTACAGATTGCAAGTGACCGAGTACAGATGCAGGCGGACTGTGTACAGATTGCAAGTGACCGAGTACAGATGCAAGGTGTCTGCTTACAGATAGCGTGTGGCTGAGTATAGATGCAAGGGGACTGCGCGTAGATAGCATGTGGCTGAGTACAGATGGAAAGTGACTAGGTACAGATGTGGTGTGAGTGAATTCAACCTATCTTTGCTTAAGGCTACCACCTGCCCAAACGCTTGCGTTTGGTACTCCTCCTAAATTAGGAGGAGAGTTTTTAGGGTCTAGTATCTGGAGGAGTTGATGTGGTTTTGAAAAGGGTCTTTAAGGTTTCCTTCATATTCTGTTCTTTTTCCGTCATAATCCCATTCCTTATATTCTATTACCCTGCCATTTTCATATACCGCTTTTGCCAATAGTTTGGTTTTTGGCTTTTTACTAAAATCTGTATAGCTGGTTTTAGTTACATATTCATCAGAAGCAACGGAAATTACTTTTCCTTTAGTGACCGATTTATAATCAATACGCCATGCTTGCCACTTGCCTTGTTTTATGCCATTTATGTAATCGCCTTTTACCAGCAATACTTTTTTAGAAAACTGAATGTCGTATTTTGTATAGGTGCCATGCGGTTGGTCGTTTTTATAATTGAGGCTTTCTGTAAAATAACCTTGCTCGTTTAGTTGCCACACTCCTTCCCGCTTGCCATTTACAAACTGCCCTGTTAGCACATAAAAGGTATGGTAATAGGTAAACGGCCCGTGTAATAGATTGTTTTTATAGTTGCATACAAAAATGGTATCGTGACTTGATTCATCTTTTAGGTAGTACACACCGTTTTTTATGCCAGTAGTATCGGGCTGCCAGTAGGTTCTTGGAAAGGCCTTTTGTACTTCTTCGGCAGACATGCCCGGGTTTTGACAAAAGAGGTTTGCAACACTAACTATGATAAAAATGGATGTGGTGATGAAGCTTTTCATGTGATGCGAATTTAGCATTTAGATGCTAAAGTGGTGGGATTGCATAAGGGGGTGTTTTTGTTACCACCTCCCCAAACGCTTTGCGTTTGGGACTCCTCCTAAATTAGGAGGAGAGTTTGGGTTTGGTATAAATAAGTAAAGGAGTGATTAATCACTCCTTTACTGCACAAATAAAAACTATTTTAGTAATTACTATGGGGTAAACGTAGGCTTTATTTAAGAAAATACCTACCCCTTTTTGAATTAAAATTGAACTCCTAGGGTTGGTTGGGGGAGTTTTGTTTAATGATTATTTTTTATCACAAGCGGATGCTTGTGAGAGAGGAAATAATAAAAATTAAACTCTTTCCGCTAAACTTTCTTCAACATAAATTTTAGCTCTCCTCATTTCCTTTATAAGTTTTGATTTCCATGCACCGTATTCATCAAATGGTTCATAAACAATACCTTCATAATCACTAGGTTTTTCAATCTTTTTATCAACCTCATGTAATATAATTATATTTTTTCTTCCGATTTTACCTAAAAAATAACCTAGTTCTAATAAAACATTCTGGCGAACTCTTGGGCTCATTAATGAATCATTTTCTTTTAAACCGCCTATATCGTCAGCAGAAAATAAAACAATTGCATACTCACACGTTTCAGCATTTCTTAAAAATTTTTCAATTACAGTTTCACCACTATTGTGCTCTGATTCAAGGATAACATAATCTAACCTTAGCCTGCCAAGTAAGCTTGAAACTTTATCTCGCATAGAAATATCTCTACCGTGAACAATAAATATTTTTTTATTTTCATCCAGTATTTGTCTAGATAAATTAGAAATTGCTTTTTGTATTTTTAAGTGAAGCATTCTATCTTCATCACTTGTCCACACAGATAGGTTGTCTAAATTATCAAAAATATCATCGATTTTATTTTTATAATAATTTGCTCTCAATAAGTGATTTGAATCAATCACATGTTCTATTTCATCTAAGTAATCCTCAAATAACTTTTTCGCACCACTTTTATACTCCACATTGTAAACTTTTTCAATAATTTTTTGCAGTCGATTCATATTCAAGATTAGTTTTTCGTATTTTATAAAAATATAAAATATTTGAAATCGGTTTATTTAACTTTATTCTTAACTACATTAGTAATGTCTATTCCCTGTTGAATAGACTTAGTCAATTCTTCTTGTGGTGACTTTAAATTAAGAAACTTATCAATTGCTTTAGATGGATTAATATTAAGCTGATCTTTTAACGAATTAAATAACTCCATATATTCCTCAGATTCATGATTCAATCCATAAAGCTGTCGATATCCTGTCATTGCTTCAGCTATTGCAGCTTTATGATGATATTCTTCTGCAAGTTTTTTAGCAATTTTCTGATTTCTATTATACATCCATATAGCAAAAACAAGAGCTCCTGCAATGCTAAACTGATAAATTAAAAGATGATAATTAAATGGCTCTTTTAAGTATAATAAGATTAATTGTACTACTCCAAATAAGGCTATCTCACCAATAATTCCTAATATTAGATAAAAAGTTGTTTGCTCTAGTTTTTTAAATTCATTAGTATATTGCTCTGCTCGTGTAGCAAAAGTATTATGAAGAGAACTGTCGGTTAAAGCATAAAGCTTTTCATTAGCAGTATCAATTAAAGTATCTAACTTTTCTTTTTGCTTATCAATTTCATTAATTAATGAGGATTTAATAACAAAACCATCATCCCTCTTTTTGTCTAAAAATACATCATCATAAAAATCCTTTAAGTCTCTGATATGCTTATGAGAAGAACTATAATCTTCCTCCATCTTTTTCATTAAAGTATTAAAACTTGTAGAAATAGATTTATTTTCAGCAGTATCAATAAATAATTTACTATAGAACTCTTCAATTTTTTGCTTCACTGAAGTTTTTGTTTCACTGCCCAGTATCAAATTATTATGAAGCTCTTTTGTTTCATCAACATACTTTATAAATTCTACATGCTTTTCTTTTGCATTATTGAAAAAGTCTTCAATTTCAGTTTTTATTGATTTACCTTCTTCATTGTCAACAAATAGTTTTTTATATAAAACTGCGATTTTCTCTTCAATAGAATTTCTCGCTTCTGTATTTTCAAAAAGATCTGAAAAAAATTTCTTAATTTGCTCATACTTTTCATTAATATCAGCTTGACTATTAATAGCAGATTCATGTATATTTTCAATTTGTTCCTTAATTGACTTGTTATCCTCTGAACCAACAAAAAGTTCTGAGTGATAATTTATTATATCAGCTCTTAACTCTTCTGGCGTTTTATTATTTTCTTCCATAAATATTGGGTTAGTGATGCAATTCTAATCTAAATAATTGAAATATACATCAGTATAAATACTTAGTTTTTAATAAAATGGTTGCCTTGGGGTGTGGGAAATTTTACCACCTCCCCAAACGCCCTGCGTTTGGTACTCCTCCTAAATTAGGAGGAGAGTTGGGGGTTCGTTGTGTTTGGTGGGGTTTTCTAATAAAGCTTATAAAGCACCATTGCTATGGGAATAGCTAGCACAAAAATTAATGAAATAAGCCAATTTAGTATAGCCTTACCTATAGAAAAATTATGTGCTACAGAAATAGCTATAATTATTAAACCAAAAGACCATAGACCAAGAAATATAGAAAGATAATAAGGTATATAATTAAGTACCATTTCAATATTGTTATCATAGGAAAAATCATTTCGAAAATAACTCTCGCGATAAACAGCAATTTGCGCAACTATCATTGGAAAAACAATCATATTAGGTATTCTAGCAAATCCAATCAATCGATACAAAGACTTAGTATCACCTTTTCCTCCAATCCACCTACCCGTAAACTTTATTATAAAAGCATATAGATAATAAAAAAGTAGCATTATAAAACTGCTTACTAAAATTATTGAAATTATTAAAAAAAGAGAATGAGTAGATTTCCATGCATTTTCAGACCTACTAATAAAAAACATCATTCCTGTTATAAGATAAATAGGTGTAATGAACTTCTTGTATTGATAGTATTTTACATAATTAAATACTCTCTTTGGCTGGAGCCATACTCGAGTAAAAATCTCTATATCCGAAAGTTTTTCGGGCTGCTTGTCGTCAGCTAAGTAGTCATCAATTATGGTGGGGTCTTGTTGCATTTATTAGTTATTCTTACTCTCTGTTAATGGGTTGGACTCCTTCTTTACTTACAATGCCTTCGGCTAGCTTATTTACTTTAGGTTGTAAAATCCATATGCCCACAGGATAAAACCAAAGTAAAAAGAATTCTCCTGCATAATCTTCAAACTTTGTTTCTCTTTGTAATTCAGCGGTTTTTATGGTTTTGGCTACAAAATATAATTGGTAAAAAGTGCAAAACATGCTAAATAAATGCAGGGGAAACATTATTAAGAATATCCAAATTGGAGGATCTGCTTTTGCTTGAATAATAATAGTTGTGCCCAATAATATGAGTAATACATATACTAAAGGTAGAAATACGAACAACTTAAATCTGGTAACATTCATCCTTGCCTCTATAGGAATTTGTTTCTGCAATCCTACTGATATAGACCAAAACCATGCATAAAATGAAAACATATATAACAACATCATAGGAATGAAGAAATACATGAAATTAAATACGTTATCAATATTTTGGTCGTGAATAGTTTTAACCATAACTCCAGCCATAATAACAGCCATTACTACAGGGGCACCAAGTATTAATACAAATATTTGCCAGTGCTTGGCTTTTAAAAACTTATCTATCATTATATACTTATTGGTATAGCAATCTTACGGTAAATAAATTATTTATACCGTATTTGTTAAAATAATTACCGAAAAGTTAAAAAATGTTACCGAAAATGAAATGCATATACCTTTTGGCACAATTGCTGCGTTATACCTAGTAGCGGTAAACCTCTCCCGCACAAACAAGCAGAGGGTTGTATAACTTAAATTTTGAAGTTATGAAACGTAAACAAGAAAATTTACTGTCTATGTACTTAGCAGTAAATAAGGTGCTACAAGATAACAGCACCATTTGGAACAGTGTATCGGCAATGGCCACAGCGGTGGGTAGCTTTACGACTAATTTGAGTTTGCTGAGAAAAACTATTGACGAGCAAAGTACGCCCATAACGGGTTATGCCAGAGACAAGCGAAATGCGCTTACCGATATGGTAAATAAAGCGCTTGAAGTAAAAGGAGCCATTTTTGCCTTTGCGGATGTAAGCAAAAATGAAACGCTTAAAGCTAAGGTAAATTTTAGCTTTACTAAGCTTACCTACAGCAGCGATACTTTGTGTGCAGAGTATGCTCAGGTAATTAAAGATGAAGGGCAAGCTTTGGGTGCGGCCTTAAATCCTTACGGAGTAGGCAACACTAAGCTTACGCAATTACAACAAAGCATAGATGCTTACTTGGCTTTAGTGCCTAGCACAAGGGTGGCCATTACTTCTCGTAAGTTGGCTACTAAAAAGCTAAGGGATGGTTTTAGCGGAACCAGTAAATTGCTTACCGAAAGGTTAGATAAGCTAATGTTTAGGTTTAAACAAAGCTTCCCTGACTTTTTTACGCAGTACTTTGATGCTCGAATTATTGTAGACTTAAAGCAAACTGCTCCCAACGCAAACAACCCACCAGTTGGTCCTGCTACCCAGTAGTAGCTACTAACATTTGACCGATACACTTTTAACCCTTCTCAGCAATGAGAGGGGTTTTTTAATGATATCACATCAATTGTTAATAAAGATAATAAGTATTTAATGACAGGTTTATGAGTAAGGGCTACTTTCGTAAACAAAATTAAAAACCTAGTTAAATGAAGAAAAAAACAGTATTTGCCGGCTTGTTATTGCTTTCAGTAGCTATGAGCGCACAGGAAGTAATTTCAAGTCAAGGAAACACTTACAGTAATGGCACCAACACCGTTGACTACACCATTGGCGAAACCGTTATTGCAACTGTTTCTAACGGAACAAATGATGTTACCCAAGGGTTTCATCAAACAAAATTAACAGTTACAAGTATTGAGGATTTAGATATAAACTTAAATGTGAATATTTATCCAAATCCTACGTCTGACAAAGTTATTGTAAGCATGGAAAATTATGAAAACATGCGTTTTGTTCTTTTTGATGCTAACGGGAAAGTATTAAATGAAGCGATTATTACTTCTGCTGCTACCGAAATTAATGTAACAGATTATGCTTATGGCAATTATTTATTAAGCATTACAGACAATCAAAATACCAAACTAAAAACTTATCAAATCATTAAAAAATAAAACGATGAAAAAATTAATACTATCGGCTTTAGCAATTGTAGCCGTAACTTTAACCACATTTGCACAAAGTCCCGATGCTTTTAAATATCAAGCGGTAATTAGAGATGGCTCTCAAAACATTATTCCTAACCAAGCAGTAGGTGTACAGTTAACCATTCGTCAAGGTAGTGCTACAGGTACTGCAGTTTACCAAGAAACCTTCTCTCCTACTACTTCATCTTACGGATTAGTAAACTTAGAAATAGGTACAGGTACTGTAGTAAGTGGAACTTTTGCTACTATTAACTGGGCAAATGGTCCTTATTTTATTGAAACAGGCCTTGACCCAACAGGTGGAACTACTTACGCTAGCATGGGAACTTCTCAATTAGTAAGTGTACCTTATGCATTACACGCAACTACTGCTAGCAGCAGCCTTACTGACAATGTATTTGATGGTGACTCAAGCGCAACTAACGAGTTACAAACACTTAGCATTAGCAATGACACTATTAGTATATCTAGCGGAAACAGTATAGTATTGCCTTCAAACACAGGCGATAATGACTGGCAAGTTACAGGGAATAACATGACTGCTATGCCAATTGGCAATGTTGCCATTGGTGTAACTGTTTTACCGAATCATAAACTTGCAGTAGGTGACACTGGTTTATTCAAAGTAGGAATTGGTCATGCTGGTAATTTTAACGAAGTTGAATCTGGTAGATTAGTGTTTACAGAAGATATAAACTTTAACGGAACTTGTGGTTTTGAGTTTTGGCATGATGGTGCTGCAAATACTTTATCTCTTGTATCTGGTTGTACTACATTAGGAGATACTTCTATTGTATTTACCAGAACCGGTGAAGTTAGAATACCCGAAAGAGTAAAAATAGGAGAAAACTCTAACCCTTCTTGTGATGTACACATTAAACAAAGTAGTAATGGAACAGCACCAGCTAGCGCAGGTTTAAGATTAGAAGCAAACACTAACACCAATCAAAACCAAATCTGGACAGATGGTACTAATCTTAATTTCAGCTATAATGGTACTAGAATATCATATATTACTAATGTAGGTGCATATACTCAAGTATCTGACAGAAGATTAAAAAGCAACATTACTCCTATGAACTCTGTGTTAGATAATGTAATGAAATTAAAGCCTGTAGAGTATAACTACAATCATACTCCGCTTGCTGCTAAATCTAAAGGTTTTATTGCTCAAGATGTTCAAGCAATTTTTCCAGAGCTTGTAAATAAAAGCGAAGATGGTATGCTTGCAGTACAGTATGTTGAATTTGGTGTAATAGCCGTAAAAGCTATTCAAGAGCAACAAGAACAAATTAACCAACAACAAGCAGAAATTGATGCTTTAAAAGCTGCTATTGAAGAGTTAAAAGGTATTATTAAGAAAGACGTAAATTCTACTAATACTGATGTAAAAGTAGAGGATGCTGTAAAAGCAAATTCTTACAAAAACGATGCTGATCAGTAAATAGAAACTATTTATTGTAAAAAGGAGGCTATATAGCCTCCTTTTTTATTTAATATACTCAACTAATTATATCCTTACTCCTATTACCAATATGTCGTCTATCTGCTCCAGGTCTCCTCTCCATTCGTCTACAAAATCGGCAAGATATGCTTTTTGTTTGTCCATAGGTTTGGAGCGTATCTTTAGCAATAATTCTTTAAAGCGCTTGGTCATGAACTTTTTTTCTTTTGGTCCGCCAAACATATCGGAGTATCCGTCTGAAAATAGATAAAAGCAATCGCCCTTATTAAGCTGAACGGTTTGCTGCTGATATTTTTGTCGCGTTGGAGTAATTCCTCCCACCGATATTCTGTCGCCTTTTATTTCTTCTACTTCTTTTTTTCCTTTTCTGATTATCCATAGCGGTCGGTTAGCTCCTGAGAATTGCAGTCGATTATTTTCATCTATTCTGCAAAAGGAAATGTCCATGCCGTCATGTGTTTGTACTTTACGCTCGCTATGATTGAGTGAACTTTTTATTTTTTTGTTTACCTGACTGAGTACTTTAGAAGGCTCCGTATCTTTTATAAGTGTATCGTTTAGCTTTTCGTAACAAAGCATACTCATTAGCGCACCGGGAACGCCATGTCCCGTGCAATCTACTGCTGCCAGATAGGTGTATTTTGGCGTGCTTTTAAAATAATAAAAGTCTCCGCTTACAATATCTTTCGGTTTTAGCAGTATAAAACAATCAGAAAATTGTTGGTAGATGGTTTCTTTGGGAACTAACATTGCCTTTTGTATTCTTTTGGCGTAGTTAATACTATCAGTAATGTCGTTGTTTTTTCTACGAAGTTCTGAGGTTCTTTGAAGCACCTTTTTTTCTAACGAACGATTGATTTCAAAGAGCATTTTCTCTGCTCTCATTTTCTCGGTAATATCTAATGATAAGATAAATATGCCTTCTGGAACAGGCTCAATAATTAGCTGAAACCATGCTTTTGTGCCATCCGGATAAAGAAACTTGTTTTCCAATTCGTTTCTTACTCTGTTTTCCATAGAGTCTTTAAGGGTAGCAAACATTTTGGTGTTTTCAATACCGGGAAATTGTTCCATCATGGTTTTTCCGAGCAGGCTCTTTTTTGTTTTTTTGGCTTGTTTGGCTACGGTGGTGTTTACATAAATGTATTTCCAGTCAAAGCCTATGAGTTGAAATCCTTCTATTGAATTGTCCAGTACTTTTTCCCCTAGGTAGTTTCTCATTAAAGCATTAAATGATAAAACGCAAACTTAGGGCTTATTTAATGATTAAAAATCAGTATAAATACCTAAATTTTAGAGAAATAGTATATCTTATCCGGTAAATTATTATAAAAAGCCAATAAAGAAAGCTAGGGCACTACATTAAATTCAATGATGGATACTGAGCAAGCAGATGAATTACCTGACTGCTGAAATGAACCCGTGAATGATTCAGGCAACCAATATGGTAATGCAACTTTGTATTCATGAGGGTTTCCACTCAAAAACAATATTGCTACATTTTGACTTGATGAGTTTCTTAGATATATATATGTACCTGAAGCAGGAACCCCACATCCCGCAGATTCAATTTTCCATACTTTTCCGGCTGGAACAGAAATAGGAACGTTTCCTGCCGCAGGAACATCGGTATATATTACCTTATTAAACTCTAATTTACCTTGTGCTTTAAGGCTATTGGGTAAAATGTATAAAACAGCTGCCAGTGTAAGAGTTAAAATACTTGTTTTCATTATAGTTGTTATTAAATAATTAGTATCTTATTAATTTTAAAATCCGTCTATGGTATAGATAATTGATTCTACTTCGGCATTATTTCCCCCACCTGAACTTCCTGATGAATTAATTACCATAATACAAATGCGTGTATAAATATTGTTTTCTCCAAATGATGCTCCTTTTCCTAGCCCGTCTGTAGCTTTTGTACTGCTACATTGATGTTGCACCTGAAAATTGCTTGAGGCTGCTACGGTAACAAAACCTTTTAATATACAAGCTCCCTCAACAACAGAAGTACTTAAAATTTCTGTAGATGTAGAGGTGGTATTAAAAAACCTTGCCTGATGAGCTCCTACCTGATAGGCGGGAACAATAGCGGTAACATAGTAAGTACCCGGACTTAATGTAATTGTATTTGAAGCAAGAGTGATAGATGTTCCCACATTTACGGAAGTATTGTTTAAAGTACGCGTTACCCATGAGCCTGAAGTAAAAGTACCCGCATCAACTCCTGATGACTGAACTTCTTCGAATATGGCGTAATCAGAAATACCCGAATTTCCGGTAGCTCCTGTAGCACCCGTTGCTCCTTGTATTCCGGTAGGGCCTGTAGCACCCTGAACTCCTGTTGCTCCGGCAAGTCCGGTGGCACCTGTAGCACCCGTTACTCCCTGAATACCTTGTACTCCTGTCGGGCCTGTGGCTCCCATAGCACCCGCTGAACCTGTCGGTCCCTGAGCTCCTGTTGCACCTGTAAGGCCTGTAGGACCTGCTACTCCGGTTGCTCCCTGAAGACCTTGGGCACCTGTTGGGCCGGTTGCTCCCTGAGCTCCTGAAGGCCCTTGTATTCCGGTTGGTCCCGTAACTCCTGCCACTCCTTGAGGTCCTGTTGGTCCGGTAGCACCCACTGAACCTGTTGCACCGTTAGCACCAGTAGCTCCCTGAATTCCGGTAGGGCCCGTTGCTCCTGCTAAGCCGGTAGCTCCCATTGGTCCCGTAGCTCCTTGAATACCTGTGGGGCCTGTTACACCTGTCGGTCCCGCAATACCTTGCACACCTGTAGCACCCTGAAGACCCGTTGGACCGGTAGGTCCCATTGTTCCCGTTACTCCTTGCGGACCTGTTGGACCTGTGGGTCCGGTAGTACCTGAAGGTGCAACTAATGCTTCGTTAGCATAAAAAGCATAAGGAACTGAAAGTAATTCAGAGTTACCTGCTAATACATAATTTGTTCCTCCCGACACATCCATTTCTATCACAATATATTGATTTCCTGAGCTCCATGGTATGCTTGAAAAAACACCGGTTACGGGTGTACCATAACCTACTTTTATAGTATATAAACCATATTGATTAGTGGTTGTAGTATGCGTTTCGGAATATGCCACAGGACCTGATGCTCCGTTAGTAATAGATATTTTTACACCAATGGGTTGATTGACTATTAAATTAGCAGAGGCGTCTCTGGCTATTCCCTGGTAGTTGATAGCTTGAGGAACTCCCTGAGAGTAAATGGCTATCACTACAAAAAGACATACTGCAAAAGATATAAACTTTTTCATTATCGTTATCGTTTATCTGATTTTTACAAACCTTTTGTTTATTGTTTGTAATGAGGAATTATCATCGGCACTAAAAGTTATTTGTAAAAGATAATTACCAACGGATAGATTTCTGGTTGGTAATGAAATATGATTATCTATGTCTGTATTAAATGACATATTACTTATTACAAAAACTGTTTGACCTAATGAGTTATATATTGTTATATTTATCTGTCCCTTAAAATCTGCATCAAGCATAAAAGAAATGTATTCTTTTGCAGGGTTTGGAAATAACTTCGTTTCTACGCTAAGTTCATTATCATTAATACCAATATTAAAGTATTCAAATGGCTGATGAAAACCTTGTGTAAGCGTAAAAGAAGGTGTAGTAACTGTTGTTACCACAGCAATTTCACCAACCGTATAAGCATTGGTAAAGTTTGTTGCCGTATAATATTCTCCTCCTGATGCGATTACTTCGGGAGAAGTAGTTTGTGCTTCTACAGAATAACCATATAGGAAAATGAAAAGAAAAATAAATACTACTCTCATTAGGCAAGTTTACTAAAAAAAATTGTCTGTTGGATATTATTGATTTATATCTTCACTCCTACTTATCTAAAATATCTGAATATTGTCCACCTTTTTGAATTCTATAATAAGTGTATTATATTGCTAAATTACTTTAGCATCAAGCATCACTAACTGTACTCGTTTTACCATTTTACCGATATTAAACTTTTGCTTAATATACACCTCTTTATCGGGTATCAGGTAACCGTCTTTTTCAAAGGTTGCTGTCTGTAGTAAATCGTTAGTTTCGGAATAAAAGTCCACCTTAAAAGTAACATCTTTAAATGTAGCTACTGAAGAATGATTATTAATATAGCCTTCCACTATAATTTCGTCATTTGCATTTTTCCAACATACATATCTAGTAGATATATTTTTATTTGGATTTCTTTCTTCTGCTCTTCTTAATTCTTCTGACTTTTCATATTGTTTATGCTGAGATTGAGACATTTCAATTGAATCGTTTGAAATACCTTTAAAATAGTTACTACAATTAATAATAAAAGAAAATACTACTATGATAAATACTGATAAAGCTATTAATCGTTTCATCTTATTTTTTTGGGAAGACAAAGCTAAAACGAATAATTGAGAAAAAAATCAGTATAAATACCGAAATTTCAGCATTTTAAGTACTTTTTTAGTTAAAAAGCATTAAAATTCTGATAACGTGTTTGATAATTATAAAAGTTTCACTCAAAAATAAACTCAATCGTATTATAAATATCACTACTTTTGAGGCAAATTTTAGTATTCTATCACCATGAAAAAAATTACATTTCTTTTACTATTTTTTGTTACTGTAAGTACTGTTAATGCTCAACTTTATGAAAAAAGATTTCATAGAGACCAAACAGTTTATCCGGCTTATTCAAGTGCATGTGCAACCCGAAGTAACGGGAATAATCTTATCAGTATTAATGCTGACTACACACAAGGTTCAGGGGCTCTTGCAGAAATTGACCAAAAAGGAGATACTATCTGGATGAAAGAATACAAAAGGCTTGGAACTTCTTATGGAAACCTGTTAATCAACTTTATAAAAGAATTGGGAGACAAACGAATTTTTCTTGCAGGTGGAATACATGCCAGTAGCGGAACCTATTCTTCCTTTTTCGCCATTACCGACTCTCTTGGAAATATACAGCGTTTTAAAAGGCATAATGGGCAATCTTCTTTAAATTTAACTTTAACCGATGTAATAGTAGATACAGATACATCTATCTATTTCACCGGAAGTTATTATGATATTTATAGCGGTGGAGTTACTTTTTATTCATGGACAGTTCCTATGATAGGTAAACTAAAACCTGATTTAACAAAAAGCTGGGTATATACGGTAGGCAGTACAAATCATGCTAACAATGACAAAAATGCAGGGATTGCAGCAGGTATAAGATTTTCTCATGACGGAAATTTGATTATCTACGGTCACGCAGAGCAAGACAATACACTAACTTCAGGCTATACTTTTTTAACAAAATTCAGTAAAACGGGAAGCATGTTATGGAGTAAAAAACAAACCAGAAACAATGATTACCCTATTGGAGTAGAAGTTCTTCCTAATGGCGATATTTTTACTTTTAAGCGAATATCTTCTACCGTAACTGTTTTTGGAAATAATGATTTAGTGGTAGAAAAACTCAATTCATCAGGAACTTCGGTTTGGGCAAAGGTATTAGGTACAAGTAAAAGCGAGTCATTTAATAAAGTATTTTTTGATGGAGGTACAAATAGTTTTTTGCTTGCAGGCACACAAACCAACACCAATCCTGATGCTTATTTTTTAAAGATTGATACTTCAGCAAGTATAATGGAAAGTAGGCTATGGGGTAAATCAAGTGGAATAAACGAGCAGTTTTATGATGTTATAAGAACCAATGCAAATAAATATCTACTGGTAGGGAAAGACAATAATGGAAGTTTTGTAGTACAAACCGACCTAACAGGAAACACTACATGTACAATGGATACATCAATGATTCAAGTGAATTCATATACGTCTGCACTGGTAAACGGTCCATCTCGTGCTACGGAAAATGTTACACCATACACCTATACTACCGAAAAACTAAGCTATGCACTTACAGTTGATACTATTTGTTTTTATTACTGCCCTCCTACTACTTCTACTATTAACGCAACAGCTTGTGGAAGTTACACAGCTCCTGACATGACAGTTTATACTACATCAGGTACTAAAACAGCCATCATACAAAATGCTTCCGGTTGTGACAGCATCATTACTATTAACCTTACCATTAATACAGTTCCTTCTCAGCCGGGAGCCATTAGCGGAACCCTTACTCTTTGTGAAGGAGACACAGCTACTTACAACGTAGCTAATGACCCTAATGCCACAGGATATACCTGGACATTACCAAGTGGATGGAGTGGTTCCGGTACAAGCAATAGCATTTTTGCAACATCAGGGAATAATAGTGGTACTATTACTGTTACAGCCAATAATAGTTGTGGCAGTTCAACCCCTCAAACAGTTAATGTAACCGTAAATCCTTTACCAAATGTAACTTATATCCAGTCTCCTAATATTGTTTGCTCGGGTTCGCCTTCAATCACCTTGAGTGCCGGGTCGCCTAGCGGAGGGACATATAGTGGCAATGGTGTTACCGGAAATTCATTTAACCCAACTACAGCGGGAGTAGGTACGCATACGATTATTTATTCTTATACTGATGTAAATAGTTGTAGTGATACAGCCATACAACAAATACAAGTAAACATCTGTACCTCAATTAATGAGAATTCAATTAATGACATAAAGATATATCCAAACCCATTTGATGATGTGATTAATATTCTTTTAAAAGACAACAACCAAAGTTTAGAGATATTTAATGTATTAGGAGAAAAAGTAATAACACTTGAAATGAAACAAACAAAAACTCAGATAGATATGAGTAGTTTTTCTTCAGGTGTTTACTATATACGTTTATCAGGAAACAATAAAGTAGTTAAGGTCGTAAAGAAATAAACTATTTTTCTTGAATTAATGTAAATATATTTTCTTCATCTAAACCTAGTACTTCATGTTCTATTAAAACAGGAATTTTATAGGTATCTCCTTCTGTTAATAGTATTTCCTTGTTATCAATAGAAAATTCAATCTCTCCTCTCAATACTGCAAGTACAGTTGGATTTAAAGTTTTGTGTTTTTGCAACACCTGACCCTTTGCTAATCCTACAGCTAAATAATTAAGCCTATCTGTTTTTGAAATAGAGATTACAGAAGGCTTGTCTTCATTAAATGATATGTCTTCAAAAATATTCATCTTATTTATTTTTTATCCTAAAAGTTTAGCAGAAATAATAATTAAATCTTTTGTTACTTCATTATTTACACTCAAATATTCCAATTTTTGATGATGATATACTTTAAAATTATTCTCTTTAAGCGCATTGATTAAGTAATCATCTTCATGATAATACACATAAATTGGGTTCTCTCTACCATTACTGGGTGGACGTAAACCGGAGTTATTATAATCATCCTCCATAGTACTGATATAAAACAACCCACCCGTTGGATTAATTTTGACACATTTTCAATGAAGCTTAATGCATCCTCCTTATTTAAATACGGTAAACAAAAACTACAGACTACGGCATCAAATTTTTTATTTAAAGCACCTATTTCTCTTGCATCTAATAATTGAAAATCGGCTTTAGGATTATTCTTTTTTGCAAGCTCAATCATATTAGGCGATAAATCAATTCCCAGCACTTCAAAATCAGGGCGAATTTTTAAAAGTGCATTTGTTGTATTTCCGGGTCCGCAACCTACCTCAAGCACTTTTGGATTCTTCTTTTTTAGCAGGTCGCAAAACAAATAGTAAATAGAATTGTATCGACTGTCATCTAAAAACTTTTCTTCGTACTGTTTAGCACAATTATTAAAAACCTCTATAACATTATGTGTATTTTCAGCTGACATGGAGTAAAGGTAACCTAAAACAAAAAACTCTTCCTAAATTTAGAAAGAGTTTTTAATTTCTTTATTGAAAGGCTATTTCTAATCCTTTTGAACAACCAGTTTCTTTACCATTGTATATTCGTTGGCAGAAATTTTTATTAAATAAGTTCCCGAATAAACAGTTTGTAAATCAAAGTAAGCAATAGTACTTCCTTTATTAATGGTGGTAGTATTTACTAGTTTTCCACTAAGGTCAAATAAGTTTACTTGTAAATCTTGTTTTAACAACCCGTTTAATTGAATCGCCACAAGGTCTGATGAAGGATTTGGATAAACCGAAACAGAAAGATTATCAAATTCGGTTTGGGAAATACCAACAGGAGAAGTATACACAGTAGTTGTTTCTCCAATACTGGATACCTTTCTGTTTGAAGCTATTCCGTAAAAAGTTGGTCCGATTACGTAAGGGTAATATGAATTCCAATTTACATCAACTGTTGCAAAATAAGCATAAGTACCATTAGGATATTCCGGTGTAACACAAAATCTGCCATTATGTTCGTCTAACACTTCAGGCCTAGAAGGCTGTGCAATATATTCATAGTCTTCTCTGAAATAACCTAAAGGATAAGTCGAGCTAACTACAGGACCATCATCTACATCGGTACCATCGGCCC
Source organism: Bacteroidia bacterium (assembly GCA_030426475.1). Classification (GTDB taxonomy): domain Bacteria; phylum Bacteroidota; class Bacteroidia; order Flavobacteriales_E; family Vicingaceae; genus CALALS01. The sequence continues at coordinate 7,915 of JAUHYR010000036.1, read as the reverse complement.
AGTGTGTTCTAACAGTAATATTTCTTAGTTTATAACCTGATTCTATACGAACTATTCCACCGGTTCCATTAGTATTTTTATAGCCATAAGCTCCATAAATCGGATAACCGTCATAAGCATATCCGAGTAATGGAGAGTGTTGGGTACTATCTATGGCATATAATCCGTCAGCATCATATAAATTACAAATGGTTGATAACACTTGCTTATCTAATTTAAAAGCTGAAGGGTTTTGATGATGGTGATAATTTCCCATGGCAGGATGTCCTTTAGAACAATCAAATCCTGATTTTTCTGCCACAACAGCATCTCTATTCCATGGCATCACAGCATTAGGTCCTCCAGGGCAAGGTGGATTTCCAGGACCTCCACATAAAGCACTAGTAGAAGTATTCCATGAAACACCATCTCTATAGTCAAATAAGGCAACACCATTTACAAACACACCAATATTTCCGGCATTAGTGGAGATTAATGTTCCTGTATTTTGTTGAGGATTTAGGGGAATCTGAAAAATTGCATTTTGATTACTGGCGTTAGAAGGATTTCCGTCTAAAAAAGGTCCGGTTGGATATGCGGGAACACCTGTAGCAGTAATATAAACGTAGTTGGTTGAATATTCTACTTTTTGACAATTTACTAATATGCCATTTGAAATGGCAGTGGAGTTACCCGAAACATAGTAAGTACCTGTTGTAGTTGTATTTTGCAGCCAAGATGTTATAGCAGGGCTCAACTGAGCCTGACTTACTAATGCAAGAAATAAAATGCTAATAGATAGAGTTATTTTTTTCATGATGTTTTGTTAAAGATTTATAAAGTTAGACGAATTAATTTTATATATCCTTCGCAACACATCATTTTTTATTAAAGCATAGTACAAATAGTCAATATACTATCTAAATGCTCATCATTTTCTTTAATGTTTTTGTGAACTTTTATTAGGTTAGTCAACTCATTAACTATCTTCTTCCTATCAGATATATCTAAAGAAAGTATAAAAATTCCTTCAGGTACCGGTTCAATATTCAACTGAAACCATGCCTTAGATCCATCTGCGTAGGTAAATTCATTTTCTATTTGTCTTGGAACCCTCTTCTCCATGCAAAATTTAAGGGTTTTAAACATCTCTGTTTTTTCAATACCGGGATACATTTCCATCATTGTTTTCCCAACTAGTTGCTCTTTGGTAGATTTACCTTGTTTTGCAACAACATCATTTACATAAAGATATTCCCAATCGTAACTAATTAGTTGAAACCCTTCTAAAAGGTTATCCAACACTTCATCACCTAGATAAGTTCTCATAAGTTTTAGGTTTTGGTTAAGGCAAGTTTATGAAAATGAAATGAATAAAAAATCAGTATAAATACCTATTTTTAAGCAAATACTCTCAACCTAAAACTAGAAATAAGATAGTAAATGAAATAATTATTTTTCGTTAACACTCTTGCCCTTTTTATATTCGCCTAAAACAATTACTTCTTTTGATTCTGAATATTCTTCGATGGCCTTCTCCATTTGTTCTTTGGTCTCACGTCTAATTTTGATACCGTTTTTAGCCCCTTTGGTTCTAACTTCAATATAAAATCCGTCCCTAAGTCCTTTTGGTTTTACTGGGGGTCTTCCCATAATAATCTATTTTATAAATGTAAAAAAATTGTATTTTAACGTAAGATACAAAAAATCCCTTCAAATGAAGGGATTTTAAATGATTATTTATTTTTTAGTGATTGTGACCACCGGCACCATGAACGTGACCGTGATCAAGTTCCTCTGCCGTAGCTTCTCTCACATCAATAATATTTCCAGTAAAATGTAAATCTTGGTCTGCTAATGGATGATTAACATCCACAGTAATTGTTTCTACATTTATAGAAACAACCTTTGCAGGATGAACTCTTCCTTGCTGATCTTGTAATGGGATTATATTCCCCATCACTACTTGCTCAACTAATTTACCGTCTTTCATAAACATATCTTGTGGTAGTTCAATAACTGCTTCTTCGGTTCTTTTTCCGTAAGCGTTTTCTGCTTTTACACCAAAAGAAAAGGTATCACCAACATTAAGATTAGCAACATTGTTTTCAAAATCAGGAATCATTTGACCTACGCCAGATAAAAACACTAATGGCTCTTTGCCTTCAGTGCTTTCAATCATTTCGCCTTCAGCGGTATCTTTAAATAGTTTATAATTTAATGTTATTACTTTGTTTTGTACTTCACTCATTATTTTAAATTTTGGCAAAGGTACAATTTATAAGGCGGAGAGCCTAGAAAACAGGCATTTATTTCAGTTTAGAGAGCCTATTGGCTTATTCAAGTAGCCGAAATAAGCTAATAGCAGCGTTAGATTTTTTATCAGAAAGAGTTATTTTTAAATCTACCTTATACTCTTCTCCTTCTGTATTAAGAATTATTAATGTTATTTTTTCAATATTTTGAAGTTTGTCTTTGTCTATTTTTTGAGGAAGCTGAAACTGTTTTATATACTTCTTAATATCCAATTGAAAGTATAGTGGATAGTTTAAATTTAAAGGGAGTTGAGGGAAGTTAGCTTGTGGAGTAACTACAAGTTTATCTGATTCGCTATAGCAATATGCTTCATGAAAAGGATTTGGAAAAAGTAACTGATTATTTTTTTCAAGCAACCGGTTTTCGGAAATAAGCTTTTCTTTAAATTTTATTGAATTTAGTCCATATACAAAAACATAATCGGGATATGTGGTAATGTTTTGAACCTTTTTTTCCTTTTTCTCAAAATTATCATCGTATTCATATGTTACATGCGTTTCTATTTCATTTATATTTCCTTGCAAAACATAATCAAGCTTTCCATTAGAGAAATTAATGACATCAGTAGAATTAAGGTTTATTATACGAAACACAGAATCTAGTCTATACTTTGCTTTCTTATTCAGTAATTGGTTAATAAAAGTTAAATCAGTGAAGTTAGTGGAAAGGTAAATTGTTGATGTATCTTCGATTTCTTGCTGGGAAACAACCTTCTTGAACCAATCGTACTTATCTGTAAAGGTAGTTTCAATAAGCATTTCTCCGTTACTGAAATTAACTTCCACCAACATTTCGGGAGTGGTTTCAAAAATATTCTTTGCAAATGAATTTTCTTTTATCCATACAAAACAGGTGCTTGTAGCGTCTTTTAATTTTGGAACAGAAGTGTGTTGATGAAGACTATCCGTTGAGGCTATATTTTGCCAAGAGTCTTTTATTTCCCCTAATTTACCGTATCTGAAAAAGATTAATTCAGCATTATAGGCTATGAAAAACTTTAACGAATCTGAGTAAAAAGAGTGGTCTGAAAATGTTTTAAAATGATGTTTAGCAAATACAGGTTCAAATACTTTTCTAAATTTTGAACTGTCTTTTAATTGAACCAATGATGCCCAGTTAGTAACCGTTGAATCAGAAGACTTGTAAAAAATAATTTTCTGTTTTAAATCAATTCCGGCTTTTGGTATTTTAAATAAAATATCCTCTATTTCTTCATAATTTTTAGAACTATCGGATTGAGTAAACAAATCTAATGGATTACTTAATATTTCTTTAATAATAATATTTTGAACTTGCCTAAAATCAACAACCATTACCATGGGTGCATCTGCTGGAATATAAGAATACACAGAACTGTTCTTCTGATTGTCAGATCTATTGAAGTAGAAATAATAGGTTAATGCCAGAACAGAAAATATAAGTAGAAATAAGAAAAGTAACTTCTTCTTCATCTGCTTTATTTGCCTTTGTCAATTTCATACATTGTATTGAAATAATTCAATATGTATGCATAGCCATTTTTTTGTTTTTTCGGAATGGTAATTTTCATTTCACCGTACACCCCACTTTCGATTGGTTTATTTTGATACCAAACAAAATTTTTAACATTTTTTCTACTATACTCTAGGGCATTTAACTCTTTCTTAGACATCTTATCAGTCGGGATTTTTGAGAGTATTTCTTCTCCGTTTATGTAAGCATTAAATGTATTTTTGTTAAACTCAGAAACGGCAGACAGATTTGGTTTATCGGTTTTCCCTGATAAGACATTTTTTATTTGCTCTTCACTATTGCACATAAAATAAATTCCATCTTTTATTGTAGAGTATAATTTAAAAGGCGAATTTCTATAAAGTTGGTATTCATAATAGTCTCCTCTATCAACAACTTCTCTTTTATTTAATCGTTGAGTTATTTTTAATATTTTACCTAAGCTAGATGTATCTTCAGTAGAAGCCATTAGCAAAAACTCAGGATAGACTTCATTCTTTGTTTTTGTAATTTCTCTTTTTTGGTAAGATGCTTCATCCCATTCATAAGTTTGGTAAGTTACTTCTTTACTTACAATATCCGTTAAAACAAATACTCCGTCTCCTTTTATTATTTTTCCTAAAGCTTCTTCATCAATAGCTACACTAATTAAATCTAATACATCACCATACACTTCTTTTACTTTGCTTCTTGAAATTTTAAAGTAAGGAGACATCAAATTGGGAGCTATTTCCAACATTGCTTCGGTATTGAAAGCCATAGTAAAATATGCCAAAGAATTATCGGGTGAAAAATATTTAAAAAAGTTACTATTCAAATTAGCATCAGTTATTTTCTTTGTCTTTTCATATTCTGATTTAGTTAACGACATATTAGATATCACTTGAATGTCTTTGTCATTAAAATAAAGCTTAGCGTTGGTAGAGCCTCCATTGGATTTTGGGGTCAAATAATTCATTCCTCTGCCATAACCTAAAAAGAATCCTGAAAAATAGGTAGATAATATTCCTGTAGATGTGTTAGTCCAAAAAGTCACAGCAGCCTTATCATCCTTTATTTTTTTATACGATTCATTGGTAGTAATAGAATTAGCCTCAGACAAACCGATTATGCTTTGGATTTTCATCTTCACCCATGATTCTTCTACTATTTTTTGCTCTCTACTATGCCCATACATATAGTTTTTAGTTAGGTTTGTGTCAATCATAATGTTATTTCTCTTATACACATCAAAGTGATTATAGAAATAGGCTTCAGAACCATTTCCCTCCATCAAAATAGCATATTTATCATTCCAGGTAATAACAGTTTTCCTCTTCTTTATAGAATTGAATCCACCAACGGTCTGGTAACTGTCAGACTTCACGTAGGTCTTTTCAAACTTTTTAACATCTTTTATCGGCAGTAAAGCACCGAAGTAAACAATGCTGTCAGTCATCTCAAGAAAATAGTACATATTAGATGACAAACTAACTCCTAAATCGCTAAGTTTTACATCTACGGAATCGTATTTTTTATAGCCCCCCAATTGTTTTACCATAGAATTAAAAACAGGAAGCTTTTCCATCTCTTTCTCTGACATTTTTTCAAGTAGAGAAGGCGTATTAATATCTACCAAATAGGATACTTCCTTTGGAACTTTTGTTTCTAAGTTTTGCGCTATAATTGTAATAGATAAAAGAGTGGTAATTAGTAGAGATAAGGCTTTCATTTTTTATTATTTAGTTAAGATAATCTTATTGGAAATATTTTCAGTTTCTTTAATCAAGTCTTGAACATTCACTTTCAACATTGTTGCCTTCTTATTAGGAGAAATATTTGCACTTTGATTGCTTACGGATTTAATAGGACTTTCAAATCTTGTAATGGCAATATATTTTGCATTTACAAATGCCGCTTTATCAGCATTTTTAAGTTCCCCATGCCCTTTTGCTATTAAATAATTTGTATTTCTATAATATGTTTTACTCTTTACATCATATTGAAAATGATTTTGTTCCGGCATTAAAGAAGCATCTAATGTATTTTTTATTTTAAGTTGGCTGATGAAATGATTTAATGATTCAATACTGTCAAAATCACAATGAAAATCAAAAATAAATTCGTTAAAATCTCTGTTTAAATTTACATTATGAATACCGTTTGTTTTCTCAGCCAGCATTTTGATTTTATCCAGTTCATAATTAACCTGTTCAATGGAAGGGACTTTATAACCATTAATACTATCCATCAACATTATTGAAGACAGCTTTGTCTTCCCTTGACTCAAGTTAATAGTGAAATCAATTTTTCCTTTTCCGTCATCCTGAAGAGTAACCTCTTCAACTATTTCGATACATGAAACTAAAGAAATAACCAGAGAAGTAAATAAAAATATTTTTCCGAAAAACCTGTACATTAAATTATAACGGTGCAAAGATATCAGAATTATAAAATTTCTCTTTTAAACAATTTACCGTTCCTTAAAACATTCTATACTATAAGAAGTAAAAAATATTACTTTTGTTAGCCACAAAAATGAAGACACTTTTATTCAAAGAAATTAATGCCTTTTTAAGCTCTTTAGTGGGGTATATTGCTATTGGTGTTTTTCTATTAGTAAATGGTCTGTTGCTCTGGATTTTTCCCGGTGCATATAATGTTTTTGATAGCAATTATGCAGGTTTAGGAAGTATGTTTCTCCTTGCTCCTGTAGTATTTCTCTTTTTAATTCCGGCCATTACCATGAAGGCTTTTGCCGAAGAAAAGAAAAGTGGAACTATTGAATTATTATTTACTAAACCAATTACAGATTTTCAGATTATTATTGCTAAATATTTAGCCGGTGTCGTATTAGTTTTGTTTTCTCTTTTGCCCACTTTAGTTTACTTCTACTGTGTTTACCAATTAGGCGCAGAAAAAGGAAATATAGATATGGGAGGCTTGTGGGGTTCGTATCTTGGACTATTATTTTTAGGAAGTGGTTTTGTTGCTATAGGAGTTTACGCCTCAAGTATTACCGATAATCAAATCATATCATTTCTCTTTGGAATGTTAATATGTGCATTTTGTTTCTACGGATTTGAAATTATCAGCTATATGGGATTATTCGGAAGCGGAGACAGTGCTATTCTAAAACTGGGAATTAACGAACATTATATTTCTATGAGTAGAGGTGTTATAGATACCAGAGATGTTATCTACTTTTTGAGTTTAATAACTGTGTTTCTACTACTAACAAAATATCAACTTAACAGAAGAAAGAATTAGTGACGAAGAAAAAGAAAAATAGTAGTGACTTTAATAATTTAATAACACTTTTAGCTATAATAGTGCTATTAAACTATGTTGGGTCATTTGTTTTTCATCGGTTTGACTTAACTTCAGAAAAAAGATACTCTTTATCTGACCAAACCATTACAACAGTTGAAAACCTTGAAGATGTGGTTTACTTTAAGGTTTATTTAGAAAGCAAAGATTTTACACCCGAATTAAAAAGATTACGTGACGCCACCTATGAAATGATGGAAGAACTTAAAGCATACGGTGGTTCTAATATCGAATATGAGTTTATCGACCCTAACGAAAATCCTGATCAAAAAAGCCGGGATGAGTTTCAACGACAGCTTTACGAAAAAGGACTACGACCTACTGATTTACAAACTGTTGATGAAGACGGACAAAGTAGAAAAACCATTTGGCCATGGGCAATTTTAAGTTACAGAGGAAAAGAGCTTCCTGTTGAGCTTCTTCAATCACAGTTGGGTGGTGCCGCTGAATCTATGGTAAATTCTTCCATTGAAAATCTTGAATACGAACTTGCAAACGGAATAAAAACCATTAGCTCAGGGCAAGTGAAAATTATTGGTTTTATTGAAGGACATGGAGAACTAGATAAATACGAAACCGGTGATATTGCAAATGAGTTAAGTAAATTTTATAGAGTTGACAGAGTTAGAATTGATGGAAGATTAAGTCAATTAACAGAACGAATTATTGACTCAGCTAGCACTTATGTTAAAAATAAATACGACCTGCTAATTATTGCTAAGCCGGATTCTGCTTTTAGTGAAAAAGATAAATTTATCATAGACCAACATATTATGTATGGCGGCAAAGTGCTGTGGTTGATTGATCCTGTTTTTGCAAG
>JAUHYR010000035.1 GCA_030426475.1 Bacteroidia bacterium | reverse complement strand
CACTAATAATGGTGAGCCTTGGGATGCAATAGTTAAAATGTATGATAAAGTTACTGGAAAAGTAGTGGCCAATGTAAGAACGTATGGTAAAACGCAGCAAATGGAAGTTCCTGCCGACCATTACAGAATTACTTATCAGGCTTTAGCTTTAGAAGGGATAGATATAACTGCCGAAATTGAAGATGTGGAAGTAAAAGCCAATGTAACTACACCTGTTACTCACAACTTTGCCAGCGGTGTTGCAATGATTGGCGTTAAAACGGCAAGTGGTGAACTCATTGATGCTACGGTTAATTTTCATGAAAAAACCACCCGTAAAAATGTAGCGGCAGCCAGAACATACACATCCGAAGGTAGCAACCCTAAGAAGTTTTTGCTAAACCCTGGAGAGTACGAAGTAAAAATAGTAACCCTTGGTGCTCATAAAGGGCATACGGAAACTTTTACCATTACCGTAAAACAAGGTGAGACGATTGAAAAGATAATTACTTATTAAAACTTTTTTTAGCTTTTATGTTGTAGGTAATTAAAAAATGAAACAAATATTGCACATACTACTAGCTTTAATGATCGTGAGCTGTTCTCAAAACTCTAAACGGAGTGGAAAGGATGAATCTATTAAGCAAGTTGATTCGGCAATTACTTCTACGGAGGCATCCTTTCACTTTTACAGCGATAGTGTCTTAACTAGCATTGATGCTGAAGAATTATGTGAATTCAATTTTGACTTCTTTCTTCCTCAATTAAATCAAAAATTGACAGAGAATGATTTAAAATTAGATGTTCAAATTGCCGATGATTATGAAAGCTCATATGAAATAGAAATTAATGGACGTCAAGTTAAACTCTATAAAAATGAGGAGCTCTCAAATGGTAAATTTTGGGACTCAGGACCTAGAAATTTTTTCAGGACTGTCAACGAGATTTTAAGAGATAAGAATGTAGATGAGCAGTTCTATTTGCTTTACGGTGGAAACGATTTACATGCCGTTTTTCTGACTGAACAGCAATTTGAATTAATGTCTAAAATAAATAAGGATGACAAGAATGAAATTCCTTATTTACCTTAAATAAACTACCTGCAACAATGTGTAATGCATTAAAACGTATTTTACACTAAACGTTATCACACCCATACCTTTCATTACTTTTCAACAAGCCTTTAGTGTGAGCATTGTGTTTTCTAAATTTGTGTCAACTTTCTAACTAACAAAAAACATGTTTTTAATTTTTGATACAGAAACCACCGGCTTACCGCAAAATTACAATGCGCCCGTTTCTGATACCGAAAATTGGCCCAGAATGGTGCAGCTGGCATGGCAAGTTCATGCGGCTGATGGTTCACTCATTGAAGTAAAGAACTACATCGTTAAGCCGGAAGGCTATACTATTCCATTCAACTCCGAAAAAATTCACGGCATTTCTACCGAACGTGCATTGCAGGAAGGGCATGATTTACAATTTGTTTTAGAAGAGTTTAAAAAAGCCATTCAACAGTCTAAATTTTTTGTCGGTCATAACATTGAGTTTGATATTAAAATTGTAGGAGCTGAAATTTTTAGGCTAGTACAAAAAGATGCACTTTCTCAATTTCCTTACATAGATACCAAAGATGAATCTACCGACTATTGTGCTTTGCCTGGTGGTAAAGGCGGTAAATTCAAATGGCCGACACTTACCGAGCTTCATCAAAAACTATTTGGTAACGACTTTGATGCTGCGCACAATGCAGCAGCAGATGTAGAAGCAACCGCCAGATGCTTTTTAGAATTGGTTCGTTTGGGTGTAGTTACACCTCAAAAGATGGGGGTGGATGATGAATTTATCAGGGTTTTCAAAGAAAAAAATCCGGATGTCATCCAAGCCATAGGGTTGGCCGTAAAAGATTTTCACGAAGAAGAAAAGTTAGAAGCCACTTCAGTAGCAGAAATCAAAAAGGAAAATACAGATGTAGATTTTGACTACTCAGGTTTTTTCCATTTACATACACACTCACAGTTTTCGGTTTTACAAGCCACACCTACGGTTGATGATTTAGTAAGCAGAGCCAAAATAAATGGTATGAAAGCAGTCGCTATGACTGACCATGCCAACTTAATGGGCGCTTTTCATTTTGTAAAAAAGGCATTAAGTGAAGACATTAAACCAATTATTGGTTGTGAATTTCATTTGTGTAACGACAGATTAAATAAAACCAATAAAGACAATGGGTTTCAAGTCATTTTATTGGCAAAAAATAAAACAGGCTATCACAACTTATTAAAGTTAGTTTCCGCTTCGTTTACCGATGGTTTTTATTACGTACCAAGAATTGACAGGGAATTGCTGTTGCAATACAAGCAAGATTTAATAGCACTTTCGGGCTGGATTTACGGAGAAATACCTTCACTAATTTTAAATCAGGGAGAAAAACCGGCTATTGAAGCTATTGAATGGTGGAAAGAAAATTTTGGTGATGACTTTTACTTTGAACTGAACAGACATGGTTTAAAGGAAGAGGAAGTGGTGAATGAATTTTTAATTCAGCAGGCAAAAGAAAAAAATATCAAACTTATAGCTGCCAATAATGTGTACTACATTCATAAAGAAGATGCAGAAACGCATGATGTATTGTTATGTGTGCGAGACGGAGAATTAAAATCTACACCAATTGGTAAAGGAAGAGGTTTTAGATGGGGCTTTCCAAACAATGAGTTTTATTTCAAAAGTCAGGAAGAAATGGCAAAACTTTTTGCCGATATTCCTGAAAGTATTACTAATACATTTGAAGTTTTTCAAAAGGTGGAGAGCTACAAACTACAGCGAGATGTATTACTTCCTAACTTTGATATACCAGAAGAATTTATCAATCCTGAAGATGAAAAGGATGGAGGCAAAAGAGGTGAAAATGCCTATTTGCGACATTTAACTTATGAAGGGGCAAAAAAGAAATACCCTGAAATTACCGATGAAATAAGAGAACGTATAGACTTTGAGTTGGAAACGGTTGCCAAAACAGGTTATCCGGGCTACTTCTTAATTGTTCAGGATTTTACCAGAGCAGCCAGAGACATGGGTGTTTCTGTTGGGCCGGGAAGGGGTTCGGCAGCAGGTTCTGTTGTTGCTTACTGTATTGGTATTACTAATGTTGATCCAATTGAATATGATTTACTATTTGAGCGTTTCTTAAATCCTGACAGGGTGTCTATGCCGGATATTGATATTGATTTTGACGATGAAGGCAGAGGAAAAGTATTAGATTATGTAATTAAAAAATATGGTTCTAATCAGGTGGCTCAAATTATTACTTATGGAACAATGGCCGCTAAGTCGGCTATTAGAGATGCTGCCAGAGTATTGGACTTGCCTTTATATGAAGCCGATAAGTTAGCCAAGCTGGTTCCTGCATTGTCTTTGGAAAAGTTAGACAGCCTTTCAGAAAATGAAATCAATGAAAAGCTAAACGGAGACAGCGCTCAAAAGGCGTTGGCTCTAAAGCAAGTTTTTAAAGGTAGCACACCGGATAGCTTAACATTGCAACAAGCTAAGAAATTAGAAGGTTCGTTACGAAACACGGGAATTCACGCTTGTGGTGTAATTATTACACCTTCTGATATGACTGACCATGTGCCTGTGGCTACGGCAAAAGATGCCGAATTAATGGTTACTCAATTTGATAATAGTGTGGTAGAAAGTGCGGGTCTTTTAAAAATGGACTTCCTGGGCTTAAAAACCTTAACTATCATTAAGGATGCGATTGCTATTATTAAAGATAGGCACGGAATAGTAATCAACCCTGATGAAATTCCGCTGGATGATGAGAAAACTTATAAGCTTTATCAGAGAGGAGAAACCAACGGTACGTTTCAGTTTGAGTCTCCCGGAATGCAAAAGCATTTGCGTGCATTAAAGCCTGACCAGTTTGGCGATTTAATTGCGATGAATGCCTTGTATCGTCCCGGTCCAATGGAATACATTCCAAACTTCATTGCTCGTAAACATGGCAAAGAGCCTATTACTTATGACTTTCAGGAAATGGAAGAATACTTGGCGGAGACTTATGGAATTACAGTTTACCAGGAGCAGGTGATGTTGCTTTCTCAAAAGTTGGCAGGCTTTACCAAGGGTGAAGCAGATGAGCTGCGAAAGGGAATGGGAAAGAAGAAGAAGGAAATAATTGATAGGTTAAAACCAAAATTTATAGAAGGCTGTCAAGCTAATGGATTAGACGCTGAAGTAGCAGAGAAAGTTTGGAAAGACTGGGAAGCCTTTGCTTCCTACGCATTTAATAAATCACACTCCACTTGTTATTCGGTAGTTGCTTTTCATACTGCTTATTTAAAAGCTAATTATCCTGCCGAATATATGGCATCGGTACTTACACATAATATGAATGACATCAAGAAGGTAACTTTCTTTATGGAGGAGTGTAAGCGTGCAGGAATAAAAGTATTAGGACCCGATGTGAATGAAAGCCAGTATAAGTTTACGGTAAATGATAAAGGTCAGATTCGGTTTGGTTTGGGAGCATTGAAAGGAGTTGGTGGAGGAGCGGTAGAATCTATTGTCCAAAACCGAACAGAAGGCGGTAAATATGTTTCCATTACAGATTTTATTAAAAGAGTTGATTTGCGTTCAGTTAATAAAAAAACATTAGAGAGTTTGGCGTATGGCGGAGCATTTGATTCGTTTGGTTTAAATCGTTCTCAATACTTTTTTGCCATGCCGGGTGAAGAAACTTTTATTGAAAAGCTGGCTAAGTTTGGCGGTAAAATGCAGGAAAACCAAAATAGCTCTCAAACTGATTTGTTTGGTGGAATGGTAGAAGTGGAAATAGCCGAACCACAACCTCCTGTGTGTGAAGACTGGGGAACCATGGAAAAGCTGAATAAAGAAAAGGAAGTAGTTGGGTTTTATATTTCGGGTCATCCGTTAGACGATTATAAAATAGAGGTTAATAATTTTTGTAATATTTCTTTAGATAAGCTTTCGGATTTATCTAAGATTAACGGCAAACAAATAAAGGTTGCAGGGGTGGTTTCCGATGGTATTCATGCTACGTCTAAAAAAGGAAATCCTTACGGAAAAATATTATTAGAAGGATATAATGATTCTTATGAGTTTATGTTCTTTTCTGAAGATTACATTAAATATAAAGGCTATATTCAAAAAGGGTTTTATTTATTTATAGAAGGTGTTGTTCAATCTAAAAAATGGAACCAAGAGGAATTTGAGATTAAAGTAAATCAAATTCATTTATTGAGTGAGGTTAAAGAAAAAATGGCAAAAGGACTTTTAATTCAAGCGGAATCGAATGATTTTACACCGGAATTAATTCATGAATTAGACCAGGTTTTTGTGAAGTATGAAGGAGATTTTCCTATTAGTTTGAATATAATAGATAAAGAAGAATCAGTTAAAATAAATCTGCGTTCCCGAAGCCGAAAAGTTAATCTGGAAAACGACCTAATCAATGAGTTACAAAGTATTCCCGAAGTTAGCTGTAAAATAATGGCGTAATTTTCATTAGAAATGACTTTTTCATTCCATTGTTTTTAAAATTTGAAAGCTTATTTTTGCATTAAGAGAAAAAAACTAGATACGAATAACAAATAAAATTTAATTAAGATGGCATTAGAACTAACAGACAGTAATTTTGAAGAAACAGTATTGAAATCAGATAAACCTGTAATGGTTGACTTTTGGGCTGTATGGTGCGGACCATGTAGAATGGTTGGACCAATTGTAGAAGAATTATCAAATGATTATAACGGAAAGGCAGTTGTAGGTAAGGTAGATGTAGATAACAACCAAGCAATAGCTGCGAAATACGGAATCAGAAATATTCCTACTATTTTATTTTTTAAGAATGGTGAAGTAGTAGATAAATCAGTTGGAGCAGTTCCAAAAGATAAATTAGCGGAAAAGCTAAATGCTTTAATGAACTAATACTTTTTCAATAAATAAAGTGAATAGCCGCTTAGTTTACTAAATGGCTATTTTTTTGCCTTAAAAAACTATCTTTATTCTTTAAACAAAACAAGTGCCTGTAAATATTGATATAAAACATGTTCAACGCTATTCCAAGCTAGAATTACTTGCAAAGCAAGTGGTAGAAGGCTTTATTACAGGGTTACATAAAAGTCCGTTTCATGGTTTTTCGGTAGAGTTTGCAGAGCATCGAACATATAATACAGGAGAATCCACCAGGCATATAGATTGGAAATTATTTGGCAGAACAGAAAAGTTGTACGTAAAGCGATACGAAGAAGAAACCAATCTCAGATGCAGAATTGTGATAGACAATTCTTCTTCTATGTATTATCCTGAAGCCAAGAAGTATGATGCAGAAAACCCTAATAAAATATTATTTAGTGTTTATGCAGCAGCAGCTATTACTCAATTACTAAGAAAACAAAGAGATGCTGTTGGGCTAACCATTTTTAACGAAAAAATAGATCATCACACAGAGGCAAAATCTACTGTTGCTCATGAAAAACTAATATTTAATTTATTGGAGAAAACCATTAATAACGCTGAGGTACAAAAAAAATCTGATGCGGTGGGTGCTTTAACTATGCTGGCACAATCACTTCATAAGCGTTCGTTGGTGGTTTTGTTTACAGATATGTTTGATAATACTTCTGATACCGAAAAGTTGTTTGCTGCCCTGCGACATTTAAAGCATAACAAACATGAAATCATTATTTTTCATGTAGTAGACAAAAAAAGTGAAATGGACTTTGATTTTGAAAACAGACCATACAAGTTTATTGACTTGGAAAGTGGGGAAGAAATTAAAGCTCATCCATCACAGGTAAAAGAAATGTACTTAGAGCAAATGCAAAAATTTGAAAAGGAATTAAAGCTAAAATGCTCTCAGTTTCAAATTGATTTTGTGGAAGTTGATGTTGCTAAAGGATTTCATCAAGTGTTGTTACCTTATATGATAAAGCGACAAAAGATGTCTTAAATTTTTAAAAATTGTTGCGTTTATTCAAAAAAGGATTAAATTTGCGCTCCCGTTAGGGAAGTTATTAAAAGTATTGGTCCGGTAGTTCAGTTGGTTAGAATACGTGCCTGTCACGCACGGGGTCGCGAGTTCGAGTCTCGTCCGGACCGCAAAAGCCTCAGATTTTCTGGGGCTTTTTTATTTTTCTTTTAGCCACTTTAAGGCTTTGTCGTAATCATTAAAAACCTTTGTGGGTGTCTGTGGTTTGTTGAATTTCACAAAAAAGTTAGCTAATAACTTTGTATGAATATTGTTGACTACAATGGCTATTTTTTTTCGGATGTGTAATATCTCCGGGTCATTGGCAAAAAAATCTCTTGCCTCATTCGTAATACTTGAATACTGATTTCTAGCATCTACAACTACTGAGAACCTTCTATTTCCCAATAAATTAATGAAAGCCTTATCCACTTCAATGGCATCTTCTACTTCTACTTCGTAATTATCGGCAAATTTTAATAGATAAATGTGTTTTCCTAAATGCTTGATTTCAGCGTGAGTAAGTTTTATGTGGACGTTGTTTTTACTCATTTAGATGACTAATTTAAACAAATTAGTTAAATATTTTTTTAGGATTTAAAATATTATTCGGGTCAAAAATTTTCTTTATGCTTTTTTGTAATTCCAGATTTTTTGAAGATAAAACAATGGGCATAAATTCTTTTTGCACAAGACCAATGCCGTGTTCTCCTGAAATAGTTCCTTTAAGTGATTTACATAATTTAAAGATTTCGATAATTCCTTTTTTTAGCTCATTATTCCATTGTTCATCTGTCATGCTTCCTTTTATTATATTCACGTGAAGATTACCGTCTCCCGCATGTCCATAGCAAACTGATTGAAAGCCGTATCTGTTGCCAATTTCTTTTACGCCCTTTAAAAGCTTAGGAAGTTCTGCTCTTGGGACTACTGTATCTTCTTCTTTGTAGGTGGAGTGAGATTTTACAGCTTCGCCCAAACATCTTCTTAATTTCCAAAGTTTTTCTTTTTGTGCTGCAGAATCTGCAAAAAGTATTTCATCTGTTTTAAACTTTTCTAAAACCTGATTAATGATTTCACAGTCTTTGTATAGTCTTTCTAAATCATTCCCATCTACCTCAATTAAAAGATGTGCTTCAATATGTTCAGGAACTCCAATGCTACTTTCAGATAAAAACTTCATTCCAAATTTTAGAGCATCTTTTTCTATGAATTCTAGACCACTTGGTGTAACTCCCATTTTAAAAATCTCGGATACTGCTTTGCAGGCATCTTCAGCAGAATGAAAAGGCGCCAACATAAGTAAATCATGGTTTGGATGTGGAATTAGCCGAAATGTAGCTTTAGTAATTACTCCAAGCGTTCCTTCGCTTCCAATCATTAGTTGCGTGAGATTATAGCCTGTAGAGTTTTTCAAAACATTCGCTCCGGTTTCTATAATTTTCCCAGTGGGTAATACCACTTCTAAATTGAGCACATAATCTTTGGTTACACCATATTTGACAGCTTTGGGACCTCCACTGTTTTCTGCTAAATTCCCGCCAATAAAACAACTTCCTTTACTAGCCGGGTCAGGAGGATAGAATAGCCCTTTTTCTTTAACGGCTTCTTGAAAAACTTGCGTAATTACTCCAGGTTCAACCGTTGCTTGTAAATTTTCTTCATCAATTTGAATAATATGGTTCAGTTTTTCAATGCTTAGTACAACTCCTCCACAAACGGGCAAAGCTCCACCACTTAAGCCCGTTCCTGCACCTCTTGGAGTTACGGGAATTTTATTTTTATTGCAAATGGCAATAACCTTACTAATTTGAATACTGTCTTCAGGAGTAATTGCGATAGTGGGATAAAACGTTAAATCTTCTGTGTGGTCATGACTATATTTTTCTAAAGAATCCTTACCCGTAAACAAATTTTTTTCACCTACTATTTGTTTGATTTCGTCTATAATCTCCGATGACAACTCATTATATTCCATTTATCAAGAATATTTAATAATTACGCTAAAATTAGTTATTTTCGACATCTTTAAAAATTATAGAAAGTTAAAAAATGAAACGACCATGATTAAAAGCTTTCTCACTGAAGAGAGTAATTATTTTGGGAGTTCTATATGACTGATTTAAAAAAATAGATACATCATATGAAAAGATTTTTTTGGTTAAGCATAGTGTTGGTTTTAGTTGGAACATCAACTTTTGCTCAGGAAAAGAAAAAGATTGCCTTAGAGGATATTTGGATGAAATATTCATTTTTTGGCGATGGAGTTTATGGAGTTAGGAGCATGAATGATGGAATAAATTACACATCATTTACTAATAGAGCCCAATCGGAATTAGCACAGTACTCTTATAAAACCGGAAAAAGTATATCCACAATAGTTAAAGTAACTGATATTAAGGTTGATGGAATTCAAGCAATTGAAGATTATGAATTTAGCGCTGATGAATCTAAATTAGTTGTGGCTTATAATACAGAACCGATATATAGATATTCATCTAAGGCCAATTATGTAGTATATGATTTAAAAAAGAAAGAGACTAAAAAGCTAGACGAAGATTTAATTATGTATGCTACACTTTCCCCTCAAGGAAATAAAGTAGCTTTTGTAAAGAATAATAATTTGTTTTGGCAAGATTTAGAAAGCGGAAAGACCACTCAAATTACTACTGATGGTGAATGGAATAAAATAATTAACGGAGCTTCTGACTGGGTGTATGAAGAAGAATTGGAGCTGGTGAGAGCTTTTGAGTGGAGTCCTGATGGCAAAAACATAGCATTTTTTAGATTTGACGAAAGCAATGTGAAAGAGTTTTCTATGGATATTTATGGTGATTTATATCCTGAAGAATATTCTTTTAAATATCCTAAGGCAGGGGAGGAGAACTCAAAGGTTTCTATTCATATTTATAACCTGGAAAATAAAAAAACTGTTCAAGCAAACCTTGGAAAGGACTGGGAATATGTAGCTAGAATTGAATGGACGAAAGACCCTAAAAAATTAGCAGTTCAAACACTTAACCGTCATCAAAATGATTTGAATATATTATTAGTTGATGCCACTAGCGGAGAAGCTAAGAATATATACAATGAAAAATCTGCTACTTATATCGAAATTCCAAATCATCTTACATTTTTAGATAATGGAAATGAGTTTGTGTTACTTTCTGAAAAAGACGGGTTCAAACATATCTACCTATATAATATGAAAGGAGAAATGGTTAAGCAGTTGACTAAGGGAAATTGGGAAGTAACTGATTTTTATGGAGTAGACCAGGTAAATCAAAAAATTTACTTTCAGTCGGCCAAAGACTCTCCTTTACAAAGAGAGATAGATGTTGTGGATATTAAGTCGGGAGAAATGAGATGTCTTTCTTCTAAAAAGGGTACTAACGATGCTGATTTTAGTAAAAACTTTGCCTATTATATAAATTACTATTCCAATGCTAACACACCTCAATACATTACTTTAAATAATAGTAAGGGGAAAGAAATTAGAGTGCTACAAGATAACGCTCGGTTAAAAGAAACTATTAAAAAGTTTGAGTGGCAAGAAAAAGAATTCTTTACTATTAATAATGCAGATGGTGATGAATTGAATGCATGGATGATTAAACCTGCAAATTTTGATGCTAGTAAAAAATACCCTGTATTCATGTTTGTTTATGGAGGTCCTGGCTCTCAAACCGTTCAAGACCAGTGGGGAAGTGGAAATGACAGTTGGTTTCAAATGTTAGCTCAAAACGGCTATTTAGTTGTTTCGGTGGATAACAGAGGAACAGGAGCAAGAGGTGCTGATTTTAAGAAGGTAACCTACAAGCAATTGGGTAAATATGAAGTGGAAGACCAAATTGATGCTGCCAAGTATCTAGCAAGCCAAAGTTATGTTGATGGAAATAGAATTGGAATTTTTGGTTGGAGCTATGGAGGATACATGACGTCATTGTGCTTAACTAAAGGAGCTGACGTATTCAAAATGGGTATTGCCGTAGCGCCTGTTACTACATGGAGGTATTATGATACAATTTATACCGAAAGATATATGCAAACCCCACAAGAAAACTCTTCGGGTTACGATGATAATTCACCGATTAACCATGTTAAAAAATTAAAAGGCAAATATTTCTTAATACATGGTATGGCTGACGATAATGTACATTATCAGAATGCAGTGGATATGTCAACCGCATTAATTGAAATGAATAAACCTTTTGACCAATTTAGCTATCCTAATAAAAATCACGGAATATATGGTGGATTAACCAGAATGCACTTATATACTATGATGACAGAATACATCTATAAAAACCTATAATTATGGCTCTTGATAGTAATGAACTAAAATCTAACACACCATCAAACGGATTTAAGTTTGGCGGAAGTGAATTAAATCAAAAAACAGTTTTAGGTCACCCTGCCGGATTGTTTGTATTATTCTTTACTGAAATGTGGGAGCGTTTCAGTTATTACGGTATGCGTGCTTTATTAGTACTGTTTTTAGTTTCTTCTCTAGTAGATGAGGGGTGGGGTTGGGAAAGAGCAGATGCATTAATGCTTTATGCTTGGTACACTGGATTAGTTTATGTAACTCCTATATTTGGAGGAATTATAGCAGATAAACTTTTGGGGTATAGAAAAGCTGTTGTAATTGGAGCTTTATTGATGACGATGGGACATGCTTCAATGGCACTAGAAATATTTGCATCTCCTTTCTTTTTTATTGGATTGGCACTATTGATATTAGGTAATGGTCTATTTAAGCCAAATATTTCTTCAATGGTTGGTCAATTATATAAAAATCAAGGTAAGGAAAAGGACGCAGGTTATACCATATTTTATATGGGAATAAATGCCGGTGCTTTTTTAGGAATATTACTTTGTGGATACATAGGAGAAAAAGTGGGTTGGAGTTATGGTTTCGGATTAGCAGGAGTATTTATGCTTATTGGAATGCTTCAGTTTTATTTTGCACAAAAAATATTCGGAAAAATAGGGCTTCTTGCTGATAAGGACGGTAACTTTTTAGATTCTACTGCTCTTGAAGGTGAAGTAGAGAAAGAAGAAGTTACTGATGAAAAAGTAGAGCCTCATGTTAAAAGAGATAGGTTAATAGTAATTGGAGTATTGTCATTTTTTACCATCTTTTTTTGGTGGGCATTCGAGCAAGCAGGAGGTTCAATGACCATTTTTGCAAATGATTATACTGATAGAGTGCTAGAAGGGAATGGCGCAATGGTATTTAAGATATTTAATACCATTCTTACTGTAGTTCCTATGCTTATTATTTCATGGGTTTTAGTAATGTTGTTCAGACAGACATTTAGTAAGCTTTCATTATCAAATATTTTTCTGGGCTCCAGTTTTGTTATTATTTGGGGTATAGTTATCTGGATGATTAAAAGAGAGTTTAATGCGGAAACAGCAGAAGTTCCGGCTTCTTGGTTTGGTATATTAAACTCTTTCTTCATCATTGCATTTGCACCATTATTTTCTAAAATATGGGAAAGTAAGTTAAATCCATCGGGTCCGGTTAAATTTGCAATTGGTCTTGTATTGTTAGGGCTGGGATTTGGAATTTTAGCATACGGATCGCTAGGTATTCCACAGGGAGCTAAAGTAGCCTCTGTAAGTATGATTTTCTTGATTTTAGCTTATTTATTCCACACATTAGGAGAATTGTGTGTTTCACCGGTTGGACTTTCTTATGTAAGTAAACTTTCTCCGGCTAACTTGGTTGGATTTATGTTTGGTATATGGTTCTTGGCTACATTCTTTGCTAACTTTTTGGCAGGTTTTACGGGTAGTTTTATTGATAAGATTGTTGAGTCATACTCCATGGCAACTTTCTTTTTAATATTTACGCTAATTCCAATTGGGGCAGGAGTGGTAATGCTGTTATTAAATCCACTACTCAAAAAGAAAATGCACGGCATTAAATAATATTGAAAGGCTCCAATAAATTTGGAGCTTTTTTGTTGCTTACAAGTTTTTAACTATTTTTGCTCTTTAGAATGAAAAACGAAAGGGTTCTCCTTAAAGGTCTAAAATTTCAGCTTACTATTCAAAGGCTTTGCCATCAATTAATTGAGAACCACCAAGACTTTTCCCAAACAGCAATTATAGGTTTACAGCCAAGAGGTGTTTTTTTAGCCGAAAGAATCGTAAAAGAACTTCAATCCATTCTTAAAAACTCTGATTTAGATAGAGGTAATATGGATATTACTTTTTACAGAGATGATTTTAGAAGGCGAGAAAAACCGCTTGTCCCATCAAAAACGGATATTGAATTCTCCATTGAAAACAAAAAAGTAATTTTAATTGATGATGTACTGTACACCGGAAGGACAATAAGAGCAGGATTAGATGCCATGTTGGCGTTTGGAAGACCCCAAAAAGTAGAATGCTTGGTGTTAATAGATAGGAGATTTAGTCGTCAATTACCCATACAGCCAGACTATGTGGGCAAAAAAATAGATTCAGTTGCGGAAGAAAAAGTAATCGTTAACTGGAAGGAGAAGGAAGGAGAGGATAAAGTAATTTTATATACAGAAAAGTAATATGGAAGAACAATTAAGTGTAGATCATCTTTTAGGAATAAAATACCTTACCAAACAAGATATCGAACTTATTTTTCATACTGCAGATAGCTTTAAAGAGGTCATTAATCGACCTATCAAAAAAGTGCCAACACTTCGAGACGTTACCATTGCAAACATATTTTTTGAAAACTCTACTAGAACAAAACTTTCATTTGAGTTAGCGGAAAAAAGGCTTTCGGCAGACGTAGTGAACTTTGCATCATCTTCATCTTCAGTAACCAAAGGAGAAACACTAATTGATACCGTAAACAATATTTTAGCAATGAAAGTGGATATGGTTGTAATGCGACACGCATTTCCGGGAGCAGCTTTATTCTTATCCAAAAATGTAAATGCTAAAATTATTAATGCAGGTGACGGAGCTCATGAACATCCTACTCAGGCACTTTTAGATGCTTACTCTATCAGAGAAAAGTACGGAAACGTGAAGGGGAAAAACATTGTAATTGTAGGTGATATCCTTCATTCCAGAGTAGCACTTTCTAATATATTTTGTCTGAATAAATTGGGCGCAAAAGTAAAAGTTTGCGGGCCGCCTACTCTTATTCCTAAATATATATCAGACTTAGGAGTAGAGGTAGTTTATGACTTAAAAGAGGCTTTGAATTGGTGTGACGTAGCCATGATGTTGAGAATACAATTAGAAAGACAAGACGAAAAATATTTCCCTTCCATCAGAGAGTACGCAATGCGCTACGGATTAGATTTAAAGGTATTGGACGGATTAAAGAAAAAAATTACCATCATGCACCCGGGACCAATAAATAGAGGAGTAGAGATTACAAGTGATGTAGCCGATTCAGAACATTCCATTATTCTAAATCAAGTGGAAAATGGCGTAGCCATTAGAATGGCAGTGATATATTTACTAGCTGCAAAAATTAACCGGTAAAATTGTCGATTAACTAAAATCATTATATTTGTACAAAGCCACTAATAATGAGTTATACATCACAAAAAGAAGAAAAATATACCCTGTTTAAGGTTACTGCCGAAAAGTTGGATACGCTTGTTGCACCATCTGTAAAATCAGAGTTAGTTGTAATTGGTAATAATGGAGAGAAGAACATTATAATGGATTTATCTTCTACCAGATATTGTGATTCTTCAGGCTTGAGTGCAATTTTAGTGGGAAATAGAATTTCTAAAGAAGCTGGTGGTACGTTTGTATTATGTGGCTTACAACCTTCTGTCTCAAAACTAATCGAAATATCTCAATTAGACTCTATTTTAAACATTACACCTACTGTTAATGAAGCCGTTGATTTTCTTTTTATGGAAGAAATTGAAAAAGGCTTAGGCGATAGTTAGTTAGATGTTATTTTCGGTATTGATTCTTGGTTGCGGCTCTGCAACACCTACTTTAAATCACAACCCGTCTTCACAGCTTGTAAATATTGAACAAAGTTACTTTTTGGTGGATTGTGGTGAAGGAACTCAACTTCAGTTAAGAAAGGAGAAAATCAGATTTCAACGAATTCAGCACATTTTTATTAGTCACTTACATGGCGACCATTTTTTTGGGTTAATAGGTTTAATTAGCACTTACCAGTTGCTCGGTCGAAAAACCAAGCTCACTGTTTATTCTCCTCCGGGATTAAAAGATATTATATATCAACAGTTAAAGGCCACAAATTGTTACCTATCTTATGAGCTTGTGTTTATCGAAATAGTTGCTGATACACTTCAATTATTGACGGAAAATAAAACCTCTGAAGTGTTTACCTTTCCACTAAAACACCATATTCCTTGCTATGGTTTCTTATTTAAAGAAAAGGTAAAACCTTTGAAGATTAAGAAAGAAGAGTTAGAAAAATATGATATTCCGGTTGCTGAATTGAGAAAACTTAAGCAGGGAATAAATATTAAAGACGTTCAAGGAAAAGAAATAGATTATACTTTGTTAACCGAACCGCCTGCTAAGCCTAAATCGTATGCTTATTGTACAGATACCGTTTATTTAAAGTCAACATCTGAATATGTGAAAGAAGTGGATTTGCTATACCATGAGGCAACCTTTGACGAATCACTATCAAAATTGGCTAAAATAACCATGCATTCCACAGCTTCTCAAGCAGCAATGGTGGCAAAGGAGGCAAATGCCAAAAAACTAGTTATCGGACACTTTTCTTCTAGGTATAAATACGTAGATAAGTTATTGAAAGAAGCGAAGTTACACCATGAATCGACCATTTTAGCCGATGAAGGTTTGCTAATTACCCTTTAATCTTTTATTTTTATCGATTAAGAATTTATTTTAATGGTGCCAAAAGAGGTCAGCCACTCTCTTTACGACTTATACAAAACCCTGAAAAACGGGCATTTTTCGTATGTATGCAATGGAGTATTTTCCGTAGGTATAAATGACGTCCTATTATCTTTTGCGGAGGCTAATTTAGATTACTCTGAGCAATCGGCTAAACTTAAAAAGAGAGTATACTACATTTTGGTTGAAAGCCTTCAAAATATTACTCGTCATCAAATTATTGAAAAAGAAAATGAAGCCAATGCAGGTTTATTAATTCAAAATAAAGAAGGCACATACTACATTACTACAGCAAACACAATTGTTAATACCAATATTGATGACCTAAGGAAAAAAATTGAATCGATTAATTCACTATCTGAAGACGAATTAAAAGCTTTATATAAACAAATACTTGCCGAAGGAGACATGACTGATAAAGGAGGAGCAGGACTTGGGCTGATAGATATCGCAAGAAAATCGGGAAATAAAATACAAGCTGATTTTGTTCCTCTGGATAAAAATCATACTCAATTTATTATGCAGGCTTGTATTAATGAAAATAAGTCTCAAGACTGCGAAGGCTGCGATTTATTTAAAAAAGCGGTTCAGTTACATTTAAGAATAGCCAATACAAATCTTCATTTTTTACATAGAGGGGCGTTTACTGCAGAATCACTTCAAGAAGTGTTGAAGATGGCGGAAGGAGATATACGCTCAATTGGAGATAAAGATTTAGCAGGAAAAGGATTTTATATTATTGCTGAATTGGTTGAGAATATGATGCTTCATGCCGATATGAGCATTGATGGTGGTAAATCCGGAGTATTGGCAATCGGGAAAAATAAAGCGTGTACCACTTATTATTTTACCTCAGGAAATTTTGTAACCAAAGAACAAAAAGAGAGGCTGTCTGATTTATTGTCTGCTTTATCTAAAAAGACAAGAGAAGAGTTAAAACAAATGTCCCAATCAGCTACTGAAACAGTAGGACTAATTAATTTATATTGTCGTGCTTGCCGAGTAGAGTATTTTTTTGATGATGCCTTTGACGATTACAGCTTCTTTACCATTAGAGCAGAATTAGATATAGCCTGATTATTTTCAAATGATATAGAATAGCTACTTTTGTACTATGGAAGATGATTTTCAAAATCCTATAGACAAAGATAAAGTAACCGATACGCCAGGATTACTGGAATATGCGCACCATGTAGGGAGCGGAGTGGTAAAGCCGGTTGATGTGGGTAAGGTAAAGGGAAGAGCCATGAGTGCGATGGTGGAGCAAACCAACACACAATTGGTTCAAATAAAAGAACAGATAGAATTACTTGCCAAACAAGCCAAAAAAATACAGGACAGGATAATCATTAGTCGAGAGATTTATAATGCGGTAACAGGTTTTGAGCCATTAATAGGGCATACTTACTATTTATATGAGCGCAAAAACGGAGAAAAATTGCTCTCCATGGTTCCTCCCAAACAATGGGGGAAATCGTTGCCGTACAAAAGTTTTTTAGCTTCTGTGAAGTTACTTTCAGACCACACATGGGAAATACAAGAGGATTGATGAGATATTTATTAGTGTTTGCTTTTGTAATTTTTCTATTTGAATCTTGCGTTAATAAAACAACTCACATTCAAAAGATAACCGGTGAGGCACAGGGAACAACCTATGCCATTTCTTATGTTTCTGATGAATACACTATTCAAAAATCTTCTATTGATTCCATTTTTACTGAAATTGATAATGCTGTATCGCATTACGTAAAAGCTTCTGTGGTTTCTAGATTTAATAATAATGAAATAAACCTTGAAGAAGCGCTGAAAAACAATCACTTTAAAAATCTTATTTATTTGTCTTACCAGTGGAATGTGTTATCAAATGGCGCTTTTGACATTACTATGGGGAAAACAAGCAATTACTGGGGCTTTGGAGCTGAGAAGAAGCAAGGCATTTCCATTATTGATAGTTTAGTGATTGACTCTTTGATGCAGTTTTGTGGAATGAATCGCTTGTTTGCTCTTGAAAACGGTACTATTTTTTATACCAATGATACAATTAGAACTTCTTTAGATTTTAATGCCATTGCGCAAGGCTATTCGGTAGATGTACTTTCTGATTATTTATTAGAAAACAATATTGAGAACTACATTATTGAAGTAGGCGGAGAAATAATTGCCAGAGGTGATAAGGGAGAAGGTGAGACATGGAAAGTTGCCATTGATAAACCTCTTTCTGATGCTGAAACAAGAGAATTTCAAACCACACTGCCGCTTACTAATAAAGCAATGGCTACAAGCGGAAACTATCGTAAGTTTTACATGCTTGACGGAAAGAAATATGCGCATACGCTCAATCCAACCAATGGATTTCCTGTTCAGCATAACTTACTAAGTGCTACCGTTTTTGCGGATAACTGTGCTTCTGCTGATGCGTTGGCTACCATTTTAATGGTGTTAGGCGTAGAAAAATCAAAAGCATTTATTGCCAATAATAAATTGCCCATTGATGTGTATTTAATTTATGAAAATGAGAAAGGAGAACTAGAAGTGTTTTCTACACTGGAAGACTAGTTGTCTTCATTTTTACATTGCTCATCGGGCTTTGCACCACACAAACCACAAACGGCTCCTTCTTCTTTTAAAAACGGGCTGTTGCTGGCACAAGTTCCGGCAAATTTACCGTTTTTCTTTACCAGTATTTTAATGGCAATACCTGCAAATGCAAGTGCCAAAAGAGTAACTGTTACTAATATGATAGGTAAAATGTTCATGCTACAAAGGTACAAAAAACTAATATTCTTTAGTGGATATTAATTTCCCCATATTCCATTCTTCTTCTTTAATAAGTTTCCCCTGTTCTGAGTAGTATTTCCAAGTTGATGTTTTAGTTGAATTATTGATTATATCGCCTTCAAACCTTATTTTACCATTACAATGATATCCTTTTTGAGTATAATATAATGAGTCATAAAACAACTCTTCATAAAGTTGTCCTTCGGAACAATAGGAAGCATAATAGCCTATGTATTTGTTGTCTTTAGTTTGCGATTGATACTTTATTTTACCATCTATATAATAACCAAATGAAAAACCAACTCCCGAATTAAAGAGTCCAAAGTACTCTAGCATTCCATTCTGATAAAGACCTAGTGAAATTCCAGATTTATCTTTTTTATCATTCCAATTAGAAATAGAGCTCAATTCACCTGTTTTAAAATAAGTTTTAGTTTTTCTTAATGTACTATTTATATCATAATAAAATAATTTATTTATTACTCCTGAATTATAAAACTCTGTATCTACCTTTAAAATCTCAAAGTCACTTAAAACTTCATCTAAATATAATAGTGGGGTTAACTTACTTTCTTGTGTCATCAAATCTTTAGGTGTCATAAGAAATAAAATAGAAACAAAAAAAGCAGCTATTATTGAATTATGATTCATATATCTCTTTTAAGCTATATATTGTAAAAATAGCTATAAATTATTTTCTATGAGCGGTGAATAAATAAAAAAAGCCTTCCGTTTCGGAGGGCTTTTAAGTTTATTTTAAGAATTAAAACTACTTAGCTTTTGCTTTAGCAGTAGTTTTACGTCTGGTGGTTCTTTTTTTCTTTGGAGCTTCTTCAGCTTCCGGTTTTTCAATTGGCCCGTTAATTTCAGGGTCAACTAAAATTCTACCGCAGTGCTCACAAACAATTACTTTTTTGTGTGTTTTAATATCTAATTGTCTTTGAGGTGGTATTTTGTTAAAGCAACCGCCACAAGCATCTCTTTCAATAGTAACTACCGCTAAACCGTTTTTAGAATTATCTCTTATTCTGTCGTATGCATTAGTCAATCTGCTTTCAATTTCAGCTTTCGCTTCGTTAGACTGCTTAGTTAATGACTTCTCTTCTTTCTCCGTTTCTTTAATGATTTCATCTAACTCAGACTTTTTCGTCTTTAAATCTTGCTTTCTGCCGTCTAAGTATTCTTTTGCTTCTTTTATGATTTCTTTCTTGTTTTCAATCTCCGCTTTAAATTCTTTGATTTTTTTGTCAGAAAGTTCAATCTCAAGCTTTTGGAATTCAATCTCTTTGGTTAGTGAGTCGTATTCTCTGTTATTTCTAACGTTACTTTGTTGTTTTTCGTACTTTTTAATTAAAACCTTAGCTTCTTCAGAAATGTTTTTTCTTTCAGAGATTTTGTTTTCAAGTTCTTTGGTCTCTTCATTAAACTTTTCCATTCTGGTTTCAAGTCCTGCAATTTCGTCTTCAAGGTCTTGAACTTCTAAAGGTAATTCTCCTCTAATTTGTCTAATGCTATCAATTTTAGAATCAACTTGTTGAAGATTGTAAAGTGCTCTTAATTTATCCTCAACTGTTTGGTCTTTCTTGGCCATAATTTATAAATAGTTAATTGGATTCGTTTTTGTTTCTGAAAAATAGGTGGCAAAGGTAGAAAAATTTTCTTTAATAATTGCGTCAAATATTTCTACTGTAAATTGCTCACTTTCATAATGTCCGATATCGGCTATCACAATTTTGTTTTCGGCATCAAAAAACTGGTGGTATTTAAAGTCTGCCGTTACAAATACATCACATTCTTGCTGGATGGCAGCGGATAAAAGAAAACTACCGGAGCCTCCGCAAACGGCTACTTTTTTAACTTTTTTGTTTTTTAGATGGGTATATCTTATTCCTTCTGCATTAAATGTTTGTTTTAAGTGTTGCAGAAAGTCGGTTTCATTCATTTCTTTGGGTAGTTCGCCTATCATGCCACTTCCAACTTCCTGATTTTTATTAGAAAGAGGATAAATGTCATAAGCTACTTCTTCGTAAGGATGAGCAGCTATCATGGCAGCGATAATCTTGCTTTGCTTGTAGCTTTCAAAAATGGTTTCTACTCTAACTTCTTCTTCCTGATGCATTTCGCCTTTGTTTCCTACAAAAGGATTGGTATTTTCTCCCGCTCTAAACGTTCCGGTTCCTTCAATGTTAAAGCTACATTGGTCATAATTTCCTATCTCACCGCCACCATTATCGAATATGGCAGTTCTCACTTCACTAAGGTGTGACTTTGGTACAAAACAAATCAACTTTTTTAGCTCATTTGATTTAGGCGAAAGAATATTCAGTTTTTCTAATCCAATTTTATCGGCTATTTTTTTGTTAACGCCTTGTTTTACATTATCCAGATTGGTGTGAGCAGCATAAATGGCAATATCGTTTTTAATGGCTTTTATAATCGTTCTTTCAATATAATTTTTTCCGGTAATTGACTTTAAACCACTAAATACAATAGGATGATGCGCAATAACTAAGTTACATTTTTTAGAAATAGCCTCATCAATGATTGCTGCTATACTATCTAAGCATAGTAATACACCTTTAACCTCTTCATTAGCATTTCCGACAATCAGACCGGCATTATCATAACTTTCTTGATAGCTTAAAGGGGCAAACTTTTCAATGGCTGAT
Organism: Bacteroidia bacterium; assembly: GCA_030426475.1. Classification (GTDB taxonomy): domain Bacteria; phylum Bacteroidota; class Bacteroidia; order Flavobacteriales_E; family Vicingaceae; genus CALALS01. The sequence continues at coordinate 6,855 of JAUHYR010000035.1, read as the reverse complement.
ATAACTTCTTTTATGGTAGACATGGCTTAGTTTTGGCAAATATAGTTAATGAGGATAACATTAAACATTCTTTTATCTTTGCCGGACTGATGAAACTGTTGAGAATCATATCCTTTCCGATTGCGCTAATTTATGGCTTATTGGTAACAATATATCATTGGCTCTACAATAGAGGGATATTCTCATCAACATCTTTTAGTATTCCTGTAATTTCTGTTGGTAATTTAGTAATGGGCGGTTCAGGAAAAACTCCGCATATTGAGTATTTAATTCGCCTTTTGACTGATAATAATTATAAAGTAGCGGTGTTAAGTAGAGGATATAAAAGACAGTCAAGCGGATACACAGATGTTGAAACTACATCCAATTCAGCAAATGTGGGAGATGAACCGCTTCAAATCAAGAAAAAGTTTCCAGGTGTTTTGGTGGCTTGTGATGCAAACCGGGTGGAAGGAATTACCATAATCAAAAAAAATCATCCGGAGATTGATGTTATATTGCTTGATGACGCTTATCAGCACAGAGCAGTAAAACCGGGTTTAAATATTTTGTTAACGGACTTTTTTAAACCTTTTTCTTCTGATAGAATTTTTCCGATGGGAAATTTGAGAGAGTTTTCCTTTGGTAAAAAAAGAGCAGATGTTGTTGTGTTTACCAAATCCCCCGATATTTTATCTCCAATTGAAAGAAGAAGGTTAAATGATGAAGTTAAGCTGGGGTATCATCAGCAATCCTATTTTTCTTATGTTAGATATAATGAGGTTTGGCCTATGCCTAACACACTAAATAAAGATAAACTTAGTATAGAAGAATTAAAAAAATCTTCGGTGGTTTTACTTACTGGTATTGCAAATGCTGAATATTTAAAATATTTTGTACAGTCTAATTCTTCTGATGTGGAGCATTTTGAATATCCCGACCACTATCAATTTATGTTGAATGATGTTAAAAAGGTAACCCATAAAATAGATGATTGGTATGCTACAAATAAAATTATTTTGACTACGGAGAAAGATATGATGCGATTAATCTATCCCGAAATTTTAGATTTGCTAAAAAATTATCCGGTTTATTACTTACCTATTGAAATTGCTTTTCATGGAGATGATGAACAGCAGTTTAATGATTTGATTTTAAATTATGTTAGAAAAAATAAAGCAAACGGTTGATTTCCTTAAAACCAAAACTAATACCAGCCCTAAATTTGGAATTATTTTAGGGACTGGACTTGGTAACTTGGCTCAAGAAATAGAAGTTGAAATAAGTATTCCTTATCCTGAAATACCTAATTTCCCTCAATCTACAGTTGAAGGTCATGGTGGAAATTTGATTTTTGGTAAGTTAAATGGAATAGATGTAGTTGCACTTCAAGGACGTTTTCATTATTATGAAGGTTATTCGCTGCAAGAGGCTACTTTTCCGGTGAGGGTTTTTAAATTGTTGGGAGTTGATACTTTACTTCTTTCTAACGCAAGTGGAGGGACTAATAAAAACTTTAGTATTGGTGATTTAATGATTATTGAAGACCATATCAATATGTTACCTGACAATCCTCTAAGAGGAAAAAATATAGATGAACTGGGTCCTAGATTTCCTGATATGAGCGAGCCTTACGAAAAGGATATAATTGCCCTAGCTGAACAAATTGCAAAAGACAACAATATCAAAATTCAAAAAGGAGTTTATGCTGCTCTATCAGGTCCTACTTACGAAACCCCTGCAGAGTATAAATGGATTTCAATTATTGGTTCTGATGCTGTGGGTATGAGTACGGTTCCTGAAGTGATAGTTGCTAAACACATGAGTATGAAATGCTTTGCTATTTCAGTCATTACAGATTTGGGTGTAGATGGTAAAATTGTAGAAATTTCTCATGAAGAAGTACAAAAAGCAGCAGCGGCAAGTGAACCAAAAATGACGCTTATTTTTAAAGAACTTATTGCTAATTTGGCAGCCTCAAATTAATTATGTTATCACAAGAAATATATGATAAATATGAACCTGTAATTGGATTAGAAATTCATGCTCAGTTACTTACCAATAGCAAAATGTATTCGGCAGATGCTAATGAATATGGTTCTTCTCCAAATACAAATGTGTCTCCAATTTCTTTGGGTCATCCCGGAACATTACCTGTGTTAAATAAAAAGGCTGTTGAATATGCCGTAAAAATGGGGATAGCTTGCGAGTGTACAATAACCCCATATAATGAGTTTGCTCGAAAAAATTATTTCTATGCTGATATGCCTAAGGGCTATCAAATAACACAAGATACTACACCTGTTTGTACAGGTGGTTTCATTACCATAAAAAATGAAGAAGGGAAGGAGAAGAAAGTAAGGCTTACCAGAATTCACATGGAAGAAGATTCAGGTAAAAGTATTCATGACCAAGATCCGTTTAATACCTTAATTGATTTAAACAGGGCAGGTGTTCCTTTAATAGAGATTGTGTCGGAACCTGATATTCAATCGGCTCAGCAAGCTTATAACTATTTACAAGAAGTAAGAAAACTTGTTAGATATCTGGGTATCTGTGATGGAAATATGGAGGAAGGTAGTTTGCGTTGCGATGCTAATATTTCTATTCGGTTAAAAGGAGCTAAAGAATTTGGTCAAAGGGTAGAAGTAAAAAACATGAACTCTATCAATAATGTAAAAAAAGCTATTGAGCATGAGTTTAGAAGACATGTAGAAATTTTAGAAAAGGGTGAACGGGTTGCTCAAGATACCAGAAGCTTTGATGCGGGAAAAGGAACTACATTTTCTATGAGAGCAAAGGAAGGAGCTCATGATTACCGATATTTCCCTGAACCGGATTTACAACCTTTAACCATAACATCAGAATATATTGAGGAAGTGCGATTGAATATGCCGCCTCTACCTAACTTTTTATTCAAAAAATACATTAGAGAATTTGGTTTAAGCGAATACGATTCCGGAGTGCTAACCGAAGAAAAAGGGATTGCGTTATATTTTGAAGAATTGATTGAGCATACTTCTAATTTTAAGTCTGCTGCTAACTGGGTGATGGTAAATATTAAATCTTACCTTAACGAAAATGCCGTTCATATTGAAGATTTTTCAGTTAAACCAAATGTTTTGGCTGAACTTATTCAATTGATTGATGAAGGGAAGATTAGCCATAGTGTGGCAGCACAAAAAGTTTTTCCTTTATTGATTCAGCATCCTGAGAAAAAGGCAATTACCATTGCCGAAGAAAACAACTGGATTCAGGTAAGTGATAGTGGTGAGTTAGAAAAATTTGTGGAAGAGGCCATTGCCAAATTTCCTGATAAAGTGGAAATATACAAATCCGGTCAAGTTGGTTTACTTGGCTTATTTATGGGAGAAGTGATGAAATTATCTAAAGGTAAAGCAGATCCAAAGTTGGCTAGTCAACTTTTAAAAGAGAAGTTATCTTAGTTGTGTTTTAATGATTAAAGATTTAAAAATATACCCGAGTGCTGGAATTGGTAGACAGGCACGGTTGAGGGCCGTGTGTCAATAGACGTGTGAGTTCGAGTCTCATCTCGGGTACTTTAGTGATAAACATCAGTTTTATAAATCATTTCTCTCATTAATTACGCGTATAAATTTCCGGTTTTTTGTAGTTTATTTTTCATGTATTTATGATTGAGGAAAAATGCTACCATTGTGGAGATGATTGTGATTCAAGTAAAATTATTTTTGATAATCATACCTTTTGTTGCAATGGTTGTAAAGCAGTTTATGAAATTCTTCAGGCGAATAATCTTAATGAATATTATCAGTTTGAAATTCAGCCTGGAGTTAAGTCAAATGAAAAAGGAAATACTGATTTTAATTTTTTAGATAATGCAGAAATAGCAAGTCGGCTATTACTTTATCATGACCAAGATATATCACGTGTATCATTTTCAATACCTCAAATTCATTGTAGTTCTTGTATATGGTTATTAGAAAACCTCACTCGACTGCATCAGGGTGTAGTTCGTTCAGTTGTTGATTTTTCTAAAAAAAGAACTGATATTACTTTTAAAAATTCCGAAATCACATTACGGCAATTAGTAAAGCTTTTATCATCTATTGGCTATCAACCCAACTTAAATGAGGTTAGTGAAAGCCTTACTAAATTATTGGATAAAAGTATTTATTACAAAATTGGTGTAGCCGGATTTTGTTTTGGTAACATTATGCTTTTAGCATTTCCTGAATATTTAGGTATTGACGAATCCTTTAATGATTTTAAAAGTTTTTTTGGATATATCTCTTTGGTATTATCAATACCTGTATTTTTTTATTCAGGAATTGACTATATCAAAAATGCGATAAAGGGAATCAATCAGAGATTTATTAATATAGATATTCCAATTGCTTTAGGTATGATAGCATTATTTTTGCGTAGTATTTATGAGATTTTGACTTATACCGGAGCGGGATATTTGGATTCTCTGTCAGGATTGATTTTTTTCTTACTTCTTGGAAAGTGGTTTCAGCAGAAAACTTATGACTCACTATCGTTTGAAAGAGATTATAAATCTTATTTTCCTATTGCAGTAAATAAAATTATTAATGAAGCACTAGTTTCTATTAAAATTGAGGACTTAAAAATTGGTGATAAAATTGAGATAAGAAATAATGAATTAATTCCTGCCGATGCAGTTTTAAAAAAAGGAGAGGCTTATATTGATTACAGTTTTGTTACAGGTGAATCGAAGCCTGTACGAAAAAAGGAAGGAGATATTTTATTTGCCGGAGGAAGACAGGTGGGGACAAAAATTGAATTAGAATTAGTAAAGGAAGTTAATAATAGTTATTTAACTCAGTTGTGGAATCAAGATGTATTTCAAAAAGAGGATAATTCAAATGATTATAATTCATTAAGTAACAAGGTAAGTAAATATTTCACCATTGTAGTACTGATTATTTCTCTCTTTACTTTTGTTTTTTGGTGGATTAAAAATCCAGAGATAATGTGGAATGCCTTAACGGCTGTTTTAATTGTTGCTTGTCCTTGTGCTCTGGCACTAAGTACTCCTTTTACTTTAGGAAACATGACTAGAATTATGGGTAGAAATGGGCTGTACTTAAAACATACATCTATAATTGAAAAGCTTTCAAACATTTCATCAATAGTTTTTGATAAAACAGGAACAATAACTCACTCGGGAATGATGAACGTTGCTTATGTTGGAGAAAAATTATCAGACCTTGAAAAAATAGCAATTCACTCTTTAGTAACTAGTTCAGTACATCCGTTAAGTATATCCATTAAAAATTACCTTAAGCAGAAAGAAGTTAAAAAAGTAGTTGATTTTGGTGAGGTGGCAGGTAGTGGACTGGAAGGGGTAGTAGATGGTTTGAAATTAAAATTAGGTTCGGCTGCCTTTTTAAATTATTCTGTGGATGCAAAGGATGAAGCAAAAAAGTCAAAAGTCTTTATTTCATTTAATGGTGAAGTAAAAGGATATTTTGAGTTTGATCAATTATATCGTTCAGGACTCAAAGAAACTATAAAAAAGCTTGGAACTAAATATGACATTCATTTATTTACCGGAGACAATAATAGTCAAGAAAGTTATTTAACGAATGAGTTAAATATTAAGAGTCTTTACTTCAATCAATCTCCAATAGATAAGTTGAGCAACATTAAAAAAATACAGCAAAAAGGTAAAAGAGTATTAATGATTGGCGATGGGCTGAATGATGCTGGGGCATTGAAACAAAGTGATGTGGGGATTGCAATTTCTGATAATATTCACCAATTTTCACCGGCATGCGATGCGATTTTAAGTGCCACCAAATTTGCCGAAATTCCTTATTTCATTTCATTGGCAAAAAAAAGTATTAGTATTATAAAATGGAGTTTTATAATTTCATTTCTGTATAATGTAATTGGTATATCCTACGCTGTTACAGGAATGCTTTCTCCTATAGTAGCGGCAATACTAATGCCATTAAGTTCAATTACTATTGTTGTATTTACTACTTTTTCCACAAACTACATTGCTAAACAAAAAATATAGAATCTGATAAAAATCATTTTTTGATTTGATTTGTGTCTGAAATCTTTTTATCGGTACTATTCATCTTTGTGCCGTGAGTGTGATATATCTTTTAATACTAGTTAGTCTTGTTGTTGCGGTTTGTTTTTTGGGTGCTTTTTTATGGGCAGTAAAAGACGGACAATATGACGATGACTACAGTCCTTCAGTAAGAATTTTATTTGATGATGATGTCAAAAAATCAAATAAAGAAAACCTTATAAACTCTAAAAACAATCTAACAATAAATAAATCTAATTCAACTATTGATAATTAAATAATATGGAAATCGAAAAATTTTCTTACGATAACACTACAGTAAAAAAGTTTGTGTTGGCAACAATGATTTGGGGTGTGATTGGTATGTTGGTGGGCTTGCTGGCGGCTTGTCAATTGGTGTGGCCGGATTTAAATTTAACCTCATGGCTTTCATTTGGTAGAATAAGACCTCTACATACTAATGCGGTAATTTTTGCATTTGTTGGAAATGGAATTTTTGCAGGGGTTTATTATTCGCTTCAACGATTATTAAAAACTAGGATGTGGAGTGATATGCTCAGTAACATTAATTTCTGGGGATGGCAACTTATAATTTTATCTGCTGTATTAACCTTGCCTTTTGGATACACCACAGGTAAGGAATATGCAGAGTTAGAGTGGCCAATAGATATAGCTATTACATTACTTTGGGTAGTGTTTGGTTGGAATATGTTTGCTACAATTTTAAAACGTAGAGTAAAACATTTGTATGTGGCAATATGGTTTTATATAGCCACTTTTGTAACGGTAGCAGTACTTCATATTGTTAACTCATTTGAGCTTCCGGTTAG
>JAUHYR010000034.1 GCA_030426475.1 Bacteroidia bacterium | reverse complement strand
AGCAAGTCTAGAGCTTTAGATGCTTGTCCTCAGAAGAGAGGAGTATGTACAAGAGTATATACTACTACACCAAAAAAACCTAACTCAGCTTTGAGAAAAGTTGCTAAAGTTAGATTGACTAATCAGATAGAAGTTATTGCTTATATACCGGGAGAAGGTCATAATTTGCAAGAGCACTCTATCGTATTAGTTAGAGGTGGAAGGGTGAAAGATTTACCGGGAGTAAGATACCATATTGTTAGAGGTACATTAGATACAGCCGGTGTTGAAGGTAGAAAACAAAGAAGATCAAAATACGGTGCTAAAAGACCTAAAGTAAAAGCTAGCTAAAAATGAGAAAGACCAAAGCAAAAAAACACATCTTATTACCTGATCCAAAATTTAACGATCAAGAGGTAACTAGATTCGTAAACATGCTAATGCTTGACGGAAAGAAAAATGTTGCTTTCAAAATATTTTATGAAGCAATAGATGTAGTAGCAGAAAAAACGAAAGAAAATGGACTTGAGGTTTGGAAAAAAGCTTTAAGTAATGTTACTCCTCAGGTAGAGGTAAGAAGTAGAAGAGTAGGTGGTGCTACTTTTCAAATTCCAACCGAAATTAGAGCTGACAGAAAAAACTCTGTAGCTATTAAATGGTTGATTGGTTACGCTAGAAAAAGAAACGAAAAGTCAATGGGTCAAAAATTGGCTGCTGAAATTATAGCTGCATCTAAAGAAGAAGGTGCTGCATTTAAAAAGAAAGAAGACGTTCACAAAATGGCAGAAGCTAACAAAGCATTCTCTCATTTTAGGTTTTAATATATATTAGGAATAGGAAATGGCAAGAGATTTAAAATATACAAGGAACATCGGAATTGCGGCTCATATTGATGCCGGTAAAACCACTACTACTGAGCGTATTCTTTATTACGCTGGAGTGAGCCATAAAATAGGTGAAGTACACGATGGTGCTGCAACTATGGACTGGATGGCGCAAGAGCAAGAAAGAGGTATTACCATTACTTCTGCTGCTACTACAGTATTCTGGAATTACAGAGATCAAAAATATCAAGTAAACATTATTGATACTCCGGGACACGTTGACTTTACAGTTGAGGTGAATCGTTCGTTAAGAGTATTAGATGGTTTAGTATTCTTATTTAGTGCAGTAGATGGTGTTGAGCCACAGTCTGAAACTAACTGGAGATTAGCAAATAACTATAATGTACCAAGATTAGGTTTCGTTAACAAAATGGACCGTCAAGGTGCTGATTTCTTAGCTGTTTGTAAGCAAGTAAAAGAAATGTTAGGAAGCAACGCTGTGCCTCTTCAGTTACCTATTGGTAATGAAGCAGACTTTAAAGGTGTTGTAGATTTAATTAATAACAGAGGTATCGTTTGGAATGAAGAAGATAAAGGAATGACATTTACAGAAGTTCCTATTCCTGATGATATGGTGGAAGAAGTTAAAAAATATCGTCAAGAATTATTAGAGGCAGTTGCTGAGTTTGACGAGAAGTTAATGGAGAAGTATTTTGAAGATGAAAATTCATTAACTGAAAGAGAAATTTTAGATGCGTTGAGAGCAGCTACTATTTCAGGAACTATTGTTCCAATGACTTGCGGAACAGCTTTCAAAAACAAAGGTGTTCAAACCATGTTAGACTATGTGATGGAAATCCTTCCTTCACCTTTAGATACTGAAGCAGTAAAAGGAACAAATCCTAACACTGACGAAGAAGTATTTAGAAAACCTACTGAGTCTGATCCATTCTGTGCTTTAGCATTTAAAATTGCTACTGACCCATTTGTTGGAAGACTTTGCTTTACCAGAGCTTACTCAGGGGTATTAGAATCCGGTTCTTACGTATTAAATACTCGTTCTGGTAACAAAGAAAGAATTTCCAGAATTTTCCAAATGCACGCCAACAAACAAAATCAAATCGAAAGATTGGTTGCTGGTGATATTGGTGCTGTAGTTGGTTTTAAAGATATTAAAACAGGAGATACCCTTTGTGACGAGAAGCATCCAATTGCTCTTGAATCAATGAATTTCCCTGATCCTGTTATCGGTTTAGCTATTGAGCCAAAAACTCAGGCTGATGTAGATAAATTAGGAAATGCACTTGCAAAACTTTCTGAGGAGGATCCAACCTTTAGAGTTCATACTGATGAAGAATCAGGGCAAACTGTTGTAAGTGGTATGGGTGAGCTTCACTTAGATATTATTCTTGACCGATTAAAAAGAGAATTTAAAGTAGAGTGTAACCAAGGTGCGCCTCAAGTTAATTACAAAGAGGCTATCAATGGTTCTGTGGAACACAAAGAAGTTTACAAAAAGCAATCCGGTGGTAGAGGTAAATTCGCTGATATATTAGTAAGAATTGAGCCTAGTGATGATGAAAAAGAAGGATTGACATTTGTTAATGAGATTAAAGGTGGTAACATTCCAAGAGAATTTATTCCTTCTGTAGAGAAAGGATTTAAAGAATCTATGAAAAATGGTGTACTTGCCGGATATGCAGTAGATAGATTAAAAGTAACATTGATTGACGGTTCATATCACGCAGTTGACTCTGATGCATTATCATTTGAGCTTTGTGCTAAAATGGCTTACAGAGCTGCAATGCCAAAATGTAATCCTGTTTTATTAGAGCCAATCATGAAAATTGAAGTGGTTACTCCGGAAGAAAACATGGGTGATGTGGTAGGTGACTTAAACAGAAGAAGAGGGCAGGTAAGTGGTATGGATGATAGAGCAGGTGCTAAAGTGGTAAAAGCTAAAGTACCTTTATCTGAAATGTTTGGATATGTTACATCATTAAGAACATTGTCATCAGGTAGAGCTACATCTTCAATGGAATTCTCTCACTATGAAGAATTACCGAAGAATTTAGCTGACGCAGTTATTACAAAAGCAAAAGGAAAGGTTGAAGCTTAATATATAAAAAGGAATGAGCCAAAAAATTAGAATAAAATTAAAATCTTACGATCACAACTTAGTAGACAAGTCTGCTGAGAGAATCGTTAAGACTGTAAAATCTACAGGTGCTGTTGTTAGCGGACCAATTCCATTACCAACTCACAAAAGAATTTACACTGTTTTAAAATCACCACACGTGAACAAAAAAGCTAGAGAGCAGTTCGAATTAAGTTCTTACAAAAGACTAATCGACATCTTTAGTTCTACATCTAAAACTGTAGATGCATTAATGAAGCTGGAGCTTCCAAGTGGGGTAGAAGTAGAAATTAAGGTTTAACTATTTTATTAATACTAACAAAATGCAAGGTTTAATAGGAAAAAAATTAGGAATGACCAGTGTTTACAATGCCGATGGAAGAAATATTCCATGCACTGTAATTGAAGCAGGTCCTTGCGTAGTTACTCAGATAAAAACATCTGATAAAGAAGGATACGATGCTATCCAGATTGCTTATGATGACAAAAAAGAAAAGCATAGCAATGCTTGTGAATTAGGTCATTTCAAAAAAGCAAAAACTACCCCTAAAAGAAAGGTTATTGAAGTAAGAGACTTTGATGGCGAAGAGAAAAATTTAGGCGATTTATTAACCGCTGAAATGTTTGAAGAAGGTGAGTGGGTAGATGTAGTTGGAACAACTAAAGGAAAAGGTTTTCAAGGTGTTGTAAAAAGACACGGATTTGCCGGTGTGGGTGGACAAACTCACGGACAGCATAACAGACAAAGAAAACCGGGTTCTATTGGAGCATGTTCTACACCATCAAGAGTATTCAAAGGAATGAGAATGGGCGGAAGAACAGGTAACGATAGAGTAAAAGTAGCTAACCTAAGAGTGTTAAAAGTACTAGCCGATAAAAACCTTATCGTAGTGAAAGGTTCAGTACCGGGACACAAAGGAGCTTATGTAATAATTGAGAAGTAATCTGGAATTACAATGGAAGTTGCAGTTAAAAATATAGAAGGAAAAGATACCAAAAAGAAAGTCAAATTAAATGACGAAACTTTTGCTATCGAACCAAACGATCATGCTATCTATCTTGATGTAAAAAGATACATGGCTAGTTTACGTCAAGGTACTCACAAAGCTAAAGAAAGAGCTGAAGTGAATTACAGTACTAAGAAAATCAAAAAACAAAAAGGAACCGGTGGTGCCCGTGCGGGTAGTATCAAGTCTCCTGTGTTTGTTGGTGGTGGTACTGTTTTTGGACCAAGACCAAGAAACTATGATATTAAAGTAAACAAGAAAGTAAGAAAACTGGCAAGAAGATCTGCATTTAGCTACAAAGCTAAAGAAGGCAACATTATTGTTTTAGAAAAGTTTGCCATGGAGCAACCTAAAACAAAAGAGTACGCTAAAATTCTTGCAAACCTTGGTTTAGATGGTTCAAAATCATTGTTCATTATAGGTGATGAGGATACTAACTTAGTATTATCATCTAGAAATGTTCAAAGAACCAAAGTATTAACTGTAAATCAATTGGGAACTTACGAAATATTACACGCTAACAAAGTGGTTATTTCAGAAGACGCAATTGAAAAATTAGAAGCAAGCTTAAACTAATAAAGGCATGGAAATTATTATAAAACCACTTATCACTGAAAAAATGACTGCTTTAACTGAGAAGTTAAACCGTTATGGATTTGTTGTAGATAAGAGAGCCAATAAAGTTGAAATTAAAAAGGCAATTGAAAAAGCTTACGGAGTTACTGTAGAAAACGTGAACACAATTAATGTGATGGGTAAATTTAAAAGCCGTTACACTAAGTCAGGTAATCTTACAGGAAGAACCAATAACTACAAAAAAGCAATTGTTACAGTAGCGGATGGTGATGTAATTGATTTTTACAGTAACATCTAATAAAAGATACAAGAGATGGCATTAAGAAAAATAAGACCGATTACTCCAGGACAGCGTCACAAGATTGTTAGTGATAACGCTGAGATTACAACTAGTAAGCCTGAAAAGAGCTTAACAGTTGGTATCAAAAAAACTGGTGGTAGAAATAACCAAGGTAGAATGACTATGCGCTATATTGGAGGTGGTCATAAAAGAAAATACAGAATTATTGACTTTAAAAGAGATAAAGACGGAGTTGTAGGAACAGTAAAAACTGTTGAGTACGACCCAAATCGTTCTGCTAGAATAGCTTTAGTAGAATACTCTGACGGAGAAAAAAGATATATTCTTGCACCTGCTAAAATTCAGGTAGGTCAGCAAATTAAATCAGGAAAAGGTGCAGAGCCCGAAGTAGGTAATGCATTATTTTTAAGTGATATTCCTCTAGGTACATTTATTCATAACATTGAATTAAGACCAGGTCAAGGAGGTAAAATTGTTAGAAGCGCAGGAGCTTATGCTCAACTTGCTGCAAGAGACGGAAAATATGCGGTAATCAAATTACCTTCAGGTGAAACTAGAATGATTTTAGTTACCTGTAAAGCTACTATCGGAACATTATCAAATGCCGAACATTCACTTGTTCGTTCTGGTAAAGCCGGTAGAACAAGATGGTTAGGAAGAAGACCAAGAGTAAGAGGTGTTGTAATGAATCCGGTAGATCACCCAATGGGTGGTGGAGAAGGTAGATCAAGTGGTGGTCACCCTAGATCAAGAAAAGGTTTACCTGCTAAAGGATACAAAACAAGAAAACCTAAAAAGGCTTCAAGTAAGTACATTATAGAAAGAAGGAAAAAGTAATTTAAGATATGGCTAGATCATTAAAAAAACCACCGTTCGTACACTATAAGTTACAACAAAGAGTAACTGACGCTCAAGAAACCGGAAAAAAGTCTGTAATTAAGACTTGGTCAAGAGCATCAATGATTACTCCTGAGTTCGTAGGACTTACTTTTGCTGTTCACAACGGAAATAAATTTATACCTGTTTATGTTACTGAAAATATGGTAGGTCACAAGTTAGGAGAGTTTGCTCCAACAAGACAATTCAGAGGACACGCAGGAAACAAAAAGAAATAAATATAGCTTAATAATTAGAGACAAAAACTAGATATGGGATCTCGTAAAAGACTTAGAGCTGAAAAATTAAAAGAAGAGAAAAAGTTAACAGCAATCGCTAAACTAAACGATTGCCCTACATCTCCTAGAAAAATGAGATTGGTTGCCGATATCATCAGAGGTAAAGATGTATTTGAATCTTTAGCAATTCTTCAGTACACTCAAAAAGATGCAGCTCGCAGATTAGAAAAACTATTGCGTTCTGCAATTGCTAATTGGGAAGCAAAAAATGAAGGTGAAAGACCTGAAGATAAAGACCTTTTCATTAAAACAATTACTGTTGATGAAGGCACAATGCTAAAGAGAATTCAGCCGGCACCAAAAGGTAGAGCCTTTAGAATTAGAAAAAGATCAAACCATGTCACTATAATATTAGACAGCAAAAAATAAGAAACCGAATGGGACAAAAGATTAATCCAATATTACTTCGTTTAGGCTTCATCAGAGGATGGGATTCTAATTGGTATGGTGGCAAAGACTATACTACTAAAATCGTTGAAGACGATAAAATTAGAAAGTATTTATATGCTCGTTTAGAAAAAGCAAGCATTTCTAAAATCATCATCGAAAGAACACTTAAAGTTATCACAGTTACTATTAATACCTCACGCCCGGGAATCATTATCGGAAAAGGTGGAAAAGAAGTAGATAAATTAAGAGAAGAGCTTAAAAAAATTACAGGAAAAGATATTCAAATCAACATATTTGAAATCAAAAGACCTGAATTGGATGCACAAATTGTTGCTGATTCAGTAGCAAAACAAATTGAAGGAAGAATTTCATTCAGAAGAGCAGCAAAAATGGCTATAGCTTCTGCCATGAGAATGGGAGCGGAAGGAATAAAAATTATGGTGTCAGGTAGATTAGGTGGTGCAGAGATGGCAAGAAGCGAGCACTACAAAGACGGAAGAACTCCTCTACATACTTTTAGAGCTGATATCGATTACGCTTTATCTGAAGCACAAACTACTTATGGTAAAATAGGTATCAAAGTTTGGATTTGTAAAGGTGAAGTTTATGGTAAAAGAGATTTATCTCCAAACATAGGAATGACGAAAGGCGGAAAAGGTGGAGGTAATAACCAACAAAGAGCACCGAGAAGAAAAAAATAATACGATTAAAAGGTAGATAAGATGTTACAACCAAAACGTACAAAATACAGAAAGACACACAAAAACAAAGGAGCCGTTAAAAGAGGTGTTACAAAAAAAGGAGCATCTATAGCTTTTGGTTCTTTTGCAATTAAGTCTTTAGATACAGCATGGGTAACTGCACGTCAAATTGAAGCTGCAAGGATTGCTGTTACAAGATATATGAAAAGAGACGGGCAAATCTGGATTAGAATATTTCCTGATAAACCGTTGACAAAAAAGCCGGCAGAAGTAAGGATGGGTAAAGGAAAAGGTAATCCGGAATTATGGGTAGCTACAGTTTTGCCAGGAAGAATTTTATTTGAAGCAGACGGAGTGCCTTTAGAAGTTGCTAAAGAAGCAATGAGATTAGCAGCAAGTAAGCTTCCGGTAAGAACTAAATTTATTGTTAGAAGAGATTACTCTGCATAATTAAAAGAAATAGTAAGACAATGAAACAGGCAGATATAAAAGGACTTTCAAATGACGACTTACAAGAGAAGTTGTTAGAGTCGAGAGACAATGTAGCAAAGCTTAGAAGAAGCCATGCTATATCTCCACTTGAAAACCCTGCGCAAATTAAACTTGCGAAAAAAACAGTTGCTAGAATATTAACTGAGCTTAAAAAAAGAGAGCTCGAACAACTTAAAAATACTAAATAAGTATGAGCGCAACAAGATCACTTAGAAAAGAAAGAACAGGTGTTGTGGTGAGCAACAAAATGGATAAATCCATTGTTGTTTCTGTAGAGAGAAAGGAGAAACATCCGATGTACGGAAAGTTTGTTAAGAAAACATCTAAGTTCATGGCACACGATGAAAAAAACGAGTGCAATATCGGAGACACTGTGATGATAATGGAAACAAGACCATTAAGTAAAAGCAAATGTTGGAGATTAGTAAACATAATTGAAAGAGCTAAGTAACCATGATACAACAAGAAAGTAGATTATTAGTAGCAGACAATAGCGGAGCAAAAGAAGTGCTTTGCATCCGTGTATTAGGCGGTACTAAAAGAAGATACGCTTCCATTGGTGATACCATTGTAGTAAGTGTGAAATCAGCTTTACCTTCAGGTAATGTTAAGAAGGGAGCTGTTTCTAAAGCGGTTGTCGTAAGAACTAAAAAAGAAATCAGAAGAAATGATGGTTCTTATATCCGTTTTGATGATAACGCTGTTGTTCTTTTAAATACTCAAGGCGAGATGAGAGGTACAAGGATTTTTGGACCCGTTGCCAGAGAACTAAGAGAAAAGCAGTATATGAAAATTGTTTCATTAGCACCGGAGGTGCTTTAATATAATTGAGTCATGAAATTTCATGTTAAGTCAGGAGATAAAGTAGTAGTAATTGCTGGAAACAACAAGGGCAAAGAAGGTACAATACAAAAAGTATTAACTAAAAAAAGCCGTGCAATTGTTGAAGGTGATGACATTAGAAAGGTAAAAAAACATACAAGACCTTCTGCTGCTTATCCCGAAGGAGGAATTATAGAAACTAGTCCTTCTATCCACATTTCTAATTTAATGGTAATTAACCCTACTACAGGAAAACCAGCTAAGGTTGCCAAAAAAAGAAATGAAAAAGGTAAACTAGAAAGGTATTTTAAAGAAAAAAAATCTGAAGGAGGAAATAAATAATGGCTTACTCACCTAGATTAAAAGATAAGTACAGAGACGAAATCGTTTCTAATCTAACTAAACAGTTTAGTTACTCTACAGTAATGCAAGTTCCTAAGTTGCAAAAAATTTGTATCAACCAAGGAGTTGGAAAAGCTGTAATTGATAAGAAAATTGTAGAAACTGCGCTAGAAGAAATGACTACCATAGCTGGTCAAAAAGCTGTTCCTACAAAATCTAAGAAAGATATCTCAAACTTCAAGTTAAGAAAAGGAGTTAACGTTGGAGTTAGAGTTACACTTAGAGGAGAAAAAATGTATGAATTTTTAGACAGATTAATTGCTGTTTCTTTACCAAGAACCAGAGACTTTAGAGGAATTAGCCCTAAAGGATTTGACGGAAGAGGTAACTATACACTTGGTGTAAAAGAGCAAATTATCTTTCCGGAAATCAATATAGACCAAGTTAAATACATGAATGGAGTTGATATTACTTTTGTTACTTCTGCTAACTCTGACGAAGAAGCAAAAGCCTTATTGACTGAATTCGGTTTACCATTTAAGAAAAACTAAGGAGGAAAGTATGGCTAAAGAATCAATGAAAGCTAGAGAAAGAAAAAGACAAGCGTTAGTTGCAAAATACGCAGCAAAAAGAGCTGCACTTAAAGAAGCAGAAGATTGGGAAGCTTTACAAAAACTTCCAAAAAACTCTTCTAAAGTAAGATTGCACAACAGATGTCAACTTACAGGAAGACCAAAAGGTTATATCAGACAATTTGGCCTTTCAAGAAATACATTTAGAGAAATGGCTTCAAAAGGATTAATCCCTGGAGTTAAAAAAGCAAGTTGGTAAAAAATATATATTACAATTATGACTGACGTAGTAGCAGATTATTTAACTAGAATTAGAAATGCAGTATATGCCAAGCACAGAGTAGTGGATATACCTGGCTCTAATTTAAAGAAAGAATTAACTAAGATATTGATGCAACAAGGTTTTATCTTAAACTATAAAGTAGAAGACGATAAAGGACCTCAAGGAAACATTAAGATTGCCTTAAAATATGATCCGGTAACTAAAGTTCCTGCCATCAAAAACTTAGAAAGAATTAGCTCTCCTGGTTTAAGAATTTACAAAAGTGTAGATGAATTGCCAAGAGTTATTAACGGATTAGGTATTGCAATTGTTTCAACATCAAAAGGCTTAATGACTGATAAGCAGGCAAGAAGAGAAGGCATTGGTGGTGAAGTAATGTGTTACGTTTATTAATTTATAAGATATGTCACGAATAGGAAATTTACCGATAGCAATTCCACAAGGTGTTCAAGTTTCAATGAACAACGGTGAGGTAGTTGTTAAAGGTCCGAAAGGCGAATTAAAACAAAAAATTGACAATGCTATAGGCATTAAAGTGGAAAATGATGAAGTAGTTGTTTCAAGATCTACTGAAGAAAAAGACCACAAAGCTAAGCATGGTTTATACCGCTCACTTATCAGTAACATGATAGAAGGAGTTTCTAATGGTTACAAACTAGAACTTGAATTGGTTGGTGTTGGATACAGAGCAACTGTTAAAGGGCAATTATTAGAATTAGCTTTAGGTTACTCTCACAACATTGTTTTAGGGTTGCCTAAAGAAGTTTCAGTAGCTGCAGCTCAGGAAAAAGGTCAACCACCTGTTATTACACTTGAGTCTATTGACAAACAATTAGTAGGTCACGTTGCTGCTAAAATCAGGTCATTTAGAAAACCTGAACCTTACAAAGGAAAAGGTATCAAATTTAAAGGAGAACACATTAGAAGAAAAGCTGGTAAATCAGCATCTGCTAAATAATAATAAATTGAAGGGCTATGGCACTTACAACTAGAGAAAGAAGATTAAGAATTAAAATGCGTGTTAGAAAGAAAGTCTACGGGACTGCTGACTCGCCAAGAATGTCTGTTTTTAGAAGCAATAAAGAAATTTATGTGCAACTAATTAATGATGATGATTCTAAAGTGATAGTTTCTTCATCTTCAAGACAAAAAGATATAGCTTCTAAAAAAGGAACTAAATCAGAAATAGCTGCAATGGTAGGAAAAGATGTTGCCGAAAAAGCTATTAAAGCAGGCGTTACTACTGTCGCTTTTGATAGAAACGGATATCTATATCATGGTAGAATTAAATCTCTTGCAGATGCTGCTAGAGAAGGTGGATTAAAATTTTAATAAATAATAATATTATAATAGAATGGCTAGCGCAAACGTACAAAGAGTAAAGTCAAGCGAAATAGAACTTAAAGACAAACTTGTAGCGATAAATCGTGTAACGAAAGTTACTAAAGGTGGTCGTCACTTTAGTTTTTCTGCAATAGTTGTTGTTGGTAATGAAAGAGGTATTGTAGGGCAAGGACTTGGAAAAGCAAATGAAGTTACTGACGCAATTTCTAAAGCAATTGACGATGCTAAGAAAAACTTAATCAAGGTTTCAGTTCTTAAAGGAACAATTCCTCATGAAGTTGAAGCTAAGTTTAGTGGAGCTCAAGTTTTCATTAAGCCTGCAGCGCACGGTACCGGAGTTATTGCCGGTGGTGCAATGCGTGCTGTGCTTGAAAGTGTTGGAGTTACTGACGTACTAGCTAAATCTAAAGGTTCTTCTAACCCTCACAATGTGGTTAAAGCTACTTTATTAGCATTAATGAATGTTAGAGATGCTTCTACAGTGGCTAAACACAGAGGTGTAGAATTAGAAAAAGTATTTAACGGTTAATTTACTGGGCAATGGCTAAAATTAAAATAAAACAAGTACGAAGCATTATTAAAAGACCTAAAACACAAAAGCTTACTATGCAAGCTTTAGGTCTTAGAAAAATTAACCATGTTGTTGAACATGAAGAAACTCCACAAATATTGGGCATGGTTAACAAGGTAAAACACTTAGTAGAAATAGTAAAATAATATTAAGAGATGAACTTACATAGTTTAAAACCGGCAGCTGGTTCTACCAAAAACGGAAAGAAAAGATTAGGAAGAGGACAAGGTTCCGGAAAAGGTGGTACTTCTACAAAAGGTCACAAAGGAGCTAAATCCAGATCTGGATATAAATCTAAAAGAGCTTTTGAAGGAGGGCAAATGCCGCTTCAAAGAAGAGTACCTAAATTTGGATTTACCAACATCAATAGAGTGGAGTACAGACCACTTAATCTTGATATTATTCAAGAAATAGTAGATAAAACCAAAGCAGAAAAAATTGACTTAGCCTTTTTAGTTGATAACGGATTAGCTAAAAAGAAAGACTTAGTTAAAATTTTAGGTAGAGGAGAATTAAAAGCAAAAGTTGAAGTTGAAGCACATGCTTTTTCAGCTTCAGCAACTAAAGCTATTGAAGCTAATGGCGGAAAAGCCGTTATCATAAAATAAAAATGAAAAGATTTTTACAGACCATAAAAAACATTTGGAGTATTGAAGATCTTCGTAGCAGGATTTTAACTACACTTGGGCTTATTCTTATATATAGAGTTGGTTCTTATGTGGTTTTACCTGGTGTGGATTCCGATGCTCTCGCTTCAGCTAATGCCGGAAGTGGTGGAGGAATTACAGACCTAATCAACCTATTTGCAGGTGGTGCTTTTTCTAGAGCATCTATTTTTGCATTAGGAATTATGCCTTATATCTCTGCTTCCATTGTAATTCAGTTATTGGGAATGGCTATTCCTTACTTCCAAAAATTACAAAAAGAAGGTGAAAGCGGTAGAAGAAAAATTAATCAAATTACCAGATACCTTACTATTGCAATTACTGCAATGCAAGCTCCTGGTTATATAGCTACTCAAGTTCCAAATGAAGCTATTTATAATGTTGGTTTTTGGTCATTTACTTTCCCTGCTGTAATTATTTTGGTTACAGGAACTATGTTCGTAATGTGGTTAGGTGAGAGAATTACTGAAAAAGGAATTGGTAATGGTATTTCATTGTTAATTATGATTGGTATTATAGCTAACCTTCCATTTGCATTTACAGCTGAGTTTGCCTCTAGACTTTCAAACGGAGGTATGGTGGTATTCTTAATTGAGATGGTAGCATTAATATTGGTTGTAATAGCTTGTATCATGCTTGTTCAGGGAACACGTAAAATTCCTGTACACTTTGCTAAACGAATAGTTGGTAAAGGTTCTAAAATGATGCAACAAGGTGGAGTAAGACAATACATTCCTTTAAAAGTTAATGCTGCAGGTGTAATGCCAATCATCTTTGCTCAGGCAATTATGTTTGTGCCTATTACTTTAGCAGGGTTTTCTGACTCAATGAGTGGTATTGCAGCAGCATTTGCAGACTTTACCGGATTTTGGTATAATTTTACATTTGCGTTACTTTGTATCGCTTTTACATATTTCTATACTGCAGTTACGGTTAATCCAAACCAAATTGCAGATGATTTAAAAAGAAACGGAGGCTTTATCCCTGGTGTTAAACCGGGAAAAAGAACGGCTGAGTTCATTGATAATGTAATGTCAAGAATAACCCTTCCGGGTTCAATATTCTTAGCATTCGTTGCAATATTACCTGCATTTGCCGGTATTTTAGAAGTAAACTCTCAATTTGCTCAATTCTTTGGTGGAACATCACTGTTAATTATGGTGGGTGTTGTACTAGATACATTGCAACAAATTGAATCTCATTTATTAATGAGAGAGTATGATGGACTAATGAAATCAGGTAGAATTAAAGGAAGAAGTAGTACGGGCGGAGTAGGAATGGCTGGATAGTATGGGAAAGATCTATCTGAAAACAGAAGATGAAATTGAATTAATAAGACAAAGTTCTTTACTTGTTGGTAAAACCTTAGCAGAAGTTGCTAAACACATTGAGCCGGGTGTAACTACACTTGAGCTTGATAAAGTTGCTGAAGAGTTTATCCTTGACCATGGTGCAAAACCTGGGTTTAAAGGATTTCACGGGTACGAATACACCTTATGTACATCTGTAAATAGTGCAGTTGTTCATGGGCTTCCCACTTCAAATCCACTTCAAAGTGGAGATGTGGTTTCAGTAGACTGTGGTGTTTTAATGAACGGATACTATGGTGATGTTGCCTATACTTTTATGGTAGGTGAAGTTTCTGAAGATGTTAAGAAGCTCTTGCGAGTTACAAAAGAGTGTCTTGACCTTGCAATAGAACAAGCAGTTGCAGGAAATAGAATTGGCGACATTGGCTATGCTGTTCAAACTCATGCAGAGAAAAATGGTTATGGAGTAGTAAGAGAGTTAGTAGGGCATGGCTTAGGAAAAAGCATGCACGAAGCACCTGAAGTCCCTAATTATGGTAAAAGAGGCAATGGAATTAAGTTAGTAGAGGGAATGGTAGTAGCAATTGAACCAATGATAAACATGGGTTCTAAAAATGTTACCCAAGACAAAGATGGTTGGACTATACTAACCTCTGATGGCAAACCTTCTGCACACTATGAGCACGATGTAGTTATTAGAAAAGGAAAATGTGAGGTTTTATCAAGATTTAAAGAAGTTGAAGAAGTATTAAAAAATAAAAAATAATAAATGGCAAAACAAGCGTCAATAGAATTAGATGGAACAATAGTAGAGGCATTGTCTAATGCTATGTTTAGAGTTGAGCTTGAAAATGGACATGTTATTACCGGACATATTTCCGGAAAAATGAGAATGCATTACATACGTATTCTTCCTGGCGATAAAGTTAAAGTGGAGATGTCTCCATACGACTTAACAAAAGGTAGAATTACATTTAGATATAAATAAATAAAAATTGAGCAGATGAAAGTAAAGTCGTCAATAAAGAAGAGAAGTGCCGATTGCAAAATTGTAAGAAGAAAAGGCAAACTCTATGTAATTAATAAAAAGAACCCAAGATTTAAACAAAGACAAGGGTAAAATATATATTATACTATGGCAAGGATAGGAGGTATAGACATACCAAAAAACAAAAGAGGGCTTATTGCTCTTACTTACATTTTCGGAATCGGAAAAAGCAAAGCTGCTAAAATCTTAGCTGAAGCTGGCGTTGATCCAAATGTAAAGGTTCAAGATTGGAATGATGACCAAACAACTGCTATTCGTGAGGCTGTTACAGCTAGCGGTAGAATTGAAGGTGAGCTTCGTTCTGAAATTCAATTAAACATTAAGCGTTTAATGGATATAGGTTGTTACAGAGGTATCAGACACCGTTCTGGTTTACCGGTTAGAGGTCAAACTACTAAAAACAACGCTAGAACCAGAAAAGGAAAAAGAAAAACAGTTGCTAACAAAAAAATGGCTACTAAATAATAAAGTAAGATGGCAAAATCAACTACCAAGAAGAAAAGAAATGTTAAAGTTGAAGCTGGTGGCCAAGCTCATATTCAAGCTTCATTCAACAACATTATTATTTCTCTTACCAACAATCAAGGTCAAGTTATCTCTTGGTCTTCAGCAGGAAAAATGGGTTTCAGAGGCTCTAAGAAAAACACTCCTTATGCAGCTCAAGTGGCAGCAGAGCAGTGCGGACAAATTGCTTTTGAAGCTGGTTTAAGAAGAGTAAAAGTATTTGTAAAAGGACCCGGAGCAGGAAGAGAATCTGCAATTAGAGCAATTGCAGGTGTGGGCATTGAGGTAACTGAAATCATGGATATTACTCCACTACCTCACAACGGTTGTCGTCCTCCAAAAAGAAGAAGAGTTTAATCATAACTAAATAAAACAAAAAAATGGCTAGATATACAGGCCCAAAATCAAAGATTGCAAGAAAGTTTAAAGAGCCAATTTATGGCCCTGACAAAGCTTTAGAAAAAAAGAATTATCCTCCAGGACAACATGGTCCTGCTAAGAGAAGAAAAAAGCAATCTGAGTATGCAGTTCAGTTAGCTGAAAAGCAAAAAGCTAAATATACCTACGGAATTCTTGAGCGTCAATTTGAAAAAATGTTCAATGAAGCTAACAGAAGTAAAGGTATTACAGGTGAAAACTTATTAAAGTTTTGCGAATCAAGATTGGATAATGTAGTATTCAGAATGGGTATTGCTCCAACAAGAAGAAGTGCAAGACAATTAGTTTCTCACAGACACATTATGGTAAATGGCGGTTTAGTAAATGTTCCTTCATACCAATTAAAAGAAGGAGATGTAGTTAGTGTTAGAGAGCGTTCTAAATCTTTAGAATTAATTACTAACTCACTAGACCAAAGTGATGCTAAATGGGATTGGATTGAGTTTGACAGAAACAGCCTTACAGGTAAATTTATCTCTGCTCCTGAAAGAACTCAAATCCCTGAGAATATCAATGAACAATTAATCGTAGAGTTATACTCTAAATAATAATAAATATATAGAAATGGCAATATTAGATTTTCAAAAACCAGATAAAGTTGTAATGGTCAATTCAGACGATTACAATGGCGTGTTCGAATTTCGTCCACTAGAACCAGGATATGGCATTACTGTGGGTAATGCACTAAGAAGAATTTTACTTTCTTCATTAGAAGGTTTTGCAATTACATCAGTAAAAATTAGTGGTGTTGACCATGAATTCTCTACTATCAAAGGTGTTGTTGAGGACGTAACCGAAATCATCTTAAACCTTAAACAAGTTAGATTTAAAAGACAAATTGAAGATACCGATTCAGAAAAAGTAACCATGACTGTTAAAGGTCAAAAAACACTTACAGCTGGCGATATCGGTAAATTTGCTTCTTCATACCAAATCCTTAACCCGGATTTAGTTATCTGTAACATGGATTCTTCTGTTAAATTAGAAATAGAATTAACCATTGAAAAAGGTAGAGGGTATGTTTCTTCAGACGACAACAAACCTAGCGGAAAAGTAGCTACAGGTACAATGCCTATCGATTCTATTTTCACACCAATTAAAAATGTGAAATACAACATTGAGAATTACAGGGTAGGACAAAAAACCGACTACGAAAAATTAATCATTGAGATTAATACTGACGGTTCAATTCATCCAAAAGAAGCACTTAAAGAAGCAGCTAAAATCTTAATACATCACTTCATGTTATTCTCTGATGAGAGAATTACACTTGATGCTCAAGAGAAAACTGCTGAAGAAGAATTTGACGAAGAAGCATTAAGAATGCGTCAATTATTAAAAGCTAAATTAGTTGACCTAGACCTTTCAGTTAGAGCTTTAAATTGCTTAAAAGCTGCTGATGTTGAAACATTAGGTGACCTAGTTCAGTTCAATAAAAATGACTTATTAAAGTTCAGAAACTTTGGTAAAAAATCATTAAGCGAGTTAGATGAGTTAGTTGAAGTAAAAGGGTTAACCTTCGGAATGAACTTAGCTAAATATAAATTAGATAAAGAATAATTTACTTTTTTAATCAATAGAAAGTAATATTTAAATATTGAGTAATGAATCACGGGAAAAAGTTTAATCATTTAGGAAGAAAAACAGGGCACAGAAGAGCTTTACTTTCTAATATGGCTAGTTCTTTAATTCTTCACAAAAGAATTGAAACAACTACTGCTAAAGCAAAAGCTTTAAGAAAATATATCGAGCCACTTTTAACAAAGTCTAAAAACGATACTACTCATTCAAGAAGAGTTGTGTTTAGCTATTTATTAGATAAATATGCAGTAACAGAATTGTTCAGAGAAGTAGCTCCTAAAATTGCTGACAGACCTGGTGGTTACACTAGAATCATTAAAACTGGTTTCAGACTTGGAGATAACGCTGATATGTGCTTTATTGAGTTAGTTGATTACAATGAACTAATGACAAAAGACTCTACTTCTACAGGAGCTAAGAAGAAAAGAACCAGAAGAGCCGGTAAAAAAGCTACTGATGCTACTACTGAAGCTCCTAAGGCGGAGGCTAAAAAAGAGGAAGCTCCCAAAGCTGAAGCTAAGAAGGAAGAAGCTCCAAAGGCAGAAGCAAAGAAAGAAGAAGCACCCAAAGCTGAAGCTAAAAAAGAAGAGTCTCCAAAAGAGGAAGCTCCTAAAGAAGAACCAAAAAAAGACGATGACAAAGCTGATGATAAAGCAGAGTAATTGTTCAAAATTATTAATAATTGTAGAAAAGGATAAGTCAGACGACTTATCCTTTTTTTATACTTTTATTTCCGCAAATCAAACAGGTCAAAACTTATATTTTAAATGGAAGATACAGCACTAAAAGGGATAGTTTTATTAGAGGACGGAACAGTATTTTACGGAAAGGGAGCCGGCCATAAAGGAACTGCTACCGGTGAAATTTGTTTCAATACAGGAATGACAGGATACCAGGAAATTTTTACCGATCCTTCCTACTACGGACAAGTAATGGTAGCAGCAACGGCACATATTGGTAATTATGGTGTAAGCAATGAAGAAGTAGAATCGGAGTCTGTAAAAATTGCAGGCTTTATTTGTAAAAAATTCTCCCCCATATATTCAAGAGTGGCCGCTACCGAATCATTACAAAGCTATTTCGAAAGAGATAAAATTGTTACGGTGTCTGATGTAGACACCAGAGCAATTGTCCGTCATATTCGTCACAAAGGAGCAATGAATGTGGTTATATCCAATGACGGAACTTCGCTTGAAGAACTTCAAAAAATAGTAAAAGAAATTCCATCAATGGAAGGTCTTGAGCTTTCTTCTAAAGTTTCCACTAAAGAGGCCTACTATTTTGGAGATGAAACAGCAGAGCATAAAGTAGCAGTATTGGATGTGGGAGTAAAGAAAAATATTCTAAGATGTTTGGCTGAAAGAAACTGCTATCTAAAAGTTTTTCCGATGGATACTACTATAGATGAAATAAAAGCTTGGAACCCTGATGGCATTATGCTTTCTAATGGTCCCGGTGATCCATCTGTCATGACCAATGTAATCAAAAATGTAAAGGAGATGTTGGACTCTGAAATTCCCGTATTTGGAATTTGTCTCGGACATCAATTACTTTCTTTAGCTTGTGGGTTAACCACCAAAAAAATGCACAACGGTCACAGAGGAATCAATCATCCTATTAAAAATCTACTTACCGGAAAAGGAGAAATTACGTCACAAAATCATGGTTTTGTAGTGGATATGGAATCAGCCGAAAAGCATGATAATGTTGAGATAACTCACATTCATTTAAACGATAATACTTTAGCAGGTATTCGCTTAAAAGACAGAGCAGCTTTCAGTGTGCAATATCACCCTGAAGCTTCTCCGGGTCCACATGATGCTCGTTATTTATTTGATGAGTTCATTGAAAACATCGTAAAAGCAAAACAACTTGTTCATAATTCATAATTTAAAATTTCATAATTCAACACTAACGTATGGGTTTTATATCTCACATTAACGCACGACAAATATTAGATTCAAGAGGAAATCCTACCATTGAAGTAGAAGTATATACTGATAGCGGTGCCATAGGTATTGCAGCAGTTCCTTCGGGTGCTTCCACAGGAAAGCATGAAGCAGTAGAGTTAAGAGATGGTGATGAAAAAAGATACCTTGGCAAAGGCGTTACCAAAGCCGTTCAAAATGTAAACACAGCCATTTTAGAAGAATTAAAAGGGCAATACATCTTCGACCAGACGACCATTGATAGTAAAATGATTGCTCTGGATGGTACTGAAAATAAAGCCAACTTAGGAGCAAATGCTATGCTAGGAGTTTCTTTAGCTTGCGCGAAAGCAGCAGCTCAAGAAGTAAATATGCCATTGTACAGATACGTAGGCGGAATAAACGCACATCTTTTACCTATTCCGTTAATGAATATTTTAAATGGTGGCTCACATGCCGACAACAAAATAGATTTTCAAGAATTTATGGTAATGCCGGTGGGGGCGGACACTTTTTCTGAAGCCCTAAGAATGGGGACAGAAATATTCCATCACCTCAAAAAAGTATTAAAAGACAAAGGCTACTCAACCAATGTAGGAGATGAGGGAGGTTTTGCGCCCAACATCAAATCGAATGAAGAAGCCATTGAAACGGTATTAACCGCCATAGAAAAAGCAGGCTACAAAGCAGGTGATGAAGTGTATATTGCTATGGATGCTGCCACTACTGAGTTTTATGATGAAAAAAAGAAAATCTATCACTTTCATAAATCAGATGATAAAAAACTAACTTCAGATGAAATGGTGGCCTACTGGACAGAATGGTGCAAAAAATATCCTATTCTTTCTATTGAAGATGGCTTGGCAGAGGACGATTGGGAAGGTTGGGCAAAGCTAACCGATGCCCTTGGAGATAAAATACAATTAGTAGGAGATGATTTATTTGTAACCAACACTGCTCGTTTAGCTCAAGGCATTGAAGGTGGTGTAGCTAATTCTATTCTAGTAAAAGTAAACCAAATTGGTACGCTTACCGAAACCGTAAGAGCAGTTGACTTGGCTCACCGTTGGGGTTATACTTCTATCATGAGCCACCGTTCCGGTGAAACGGAAGACAATACCATTGCAGATTTAGCAGTTGCCTTAAATTGTGGACAAATTAAAACCGGTTCAGCCTCTCGTTCCGACAGAATGGCAAAATACAACCAGCTATTACGTATTGAAGAAAGCTTAGGCGGTACAGGTATATACCAAGGCAGAAGCTTGAAGTTTTTATAAATGATATTATTTCCAAGTTATAAAGAGTGTCAATTCTGGCGCTCTTTTTTTTATCCCTGATTTTCAATTCTAAAGAAATAAGTTGTTAACATGGCATCTGCTTTTCAACAACTTGTTAAAAACTGCCCTTTTGCGTTGCAATTTGGGTAAGCTACATTTGCTCTACAACAAAAAACACAATTATGAGCATAGATATGGAAAGCACACCAACAGTAGTAGTAAAGAAAAAACAAATTCAATTATTACTCGATTATTGTTTAGAAAATAAATTCGATTTTTCGGTTAGCCCACAAGCTACCGGTGACGATTTTGAGGTGAGTTTTAAACTAACCGATTTCAACATGGCTATTGCTCTGGGTATGTGTTTAAGAGATTTAAAATTAGAATTAGCCTCTTTAAATAATATCGTTTCGGTAAAAGATTTAAAAGCTTCTCAAAAAGAAGAGAAAAAAGCAGCTAAAGAAACCACAACTAAATCTACTTCTAAGTCAACAGCAACAGAAGAAAAAGACGAAGACATGGGCTTTGAGTTTGACGAAAACGAATTAAAGTTTGAGCTTGAAAATAACTAAGTAACAATTCATTTTGTTATGGCTAAGTAGATAGCGTTAGTTTGCCCTAACGCTATTTTTTTTGTATTTTCTGAAAAATAATTTTGAAAAATCTTTTGCGAATACTACTTTCGTGAGGGTTCAAAAAACCTGTAACTTAAAAACACATTAAATCATCATGGCAGAAACTGCAAAAATTATTTTAGACGGCAAAGAGTACGAGCTACCTGTAGTAGAGGGTACCGAAGGAGAAAAAGCTGTAGATATTACCAAACTTAGAGGACAAAGTGGATACATTACTTTAGATTCCGGTTACAAAAACACAGGAGCTACGGAAAGTAAAATTACTTTTCTTGACGGTGAAAAGGGAATACTACGTTACAGAGGATATCCAATTGAGCAGTTAGCAGAAAAATCTACTTTCTTAGAAGTAGCTTATTTGTTGATTTATGGTGAACTACCAACTAAGGAAGAGTATGCAACTTTCAAAGAGTCAATTACTCGCCATACAATGATTCACGAAGATTTAAGAACGTTTTATTCAGGCTATCCTGCTAAAGCACACCCAATGGGAGTATTAGCAGCAATGGTTTGTTCACTTTCTACATTTTACCCTGAATCTCAAAACCCAAAAAGACCGGAAAAAGAAATTGATTTAACCATGCACCGTTTATTGGCAAAGTTGCCAACATTGGCTGCTTGGTCTTACAAAAATAAAATGCGTCACCCTGTAGTGTATCCTAAAAACAGCATGTCGTATTGCGAGAACTTCTTAAACATGATGTTCTCACTTCCGGTGGAAGATTACGAACCGGATCCTGTGGTGGTTAACGCATTAGATAAATTGTTAATCCTTCATGCCGACCATGAGCAAAACTGTTCTACCTCTACAGTTAGAATAGTTGGTTCATCAGATGCAAACTTATATGCTTCTATTTCTGCTGGTATTTCTGCATTGTGGGGGCCACTTCATGGTGGTGCTAATCAAGCAGTAATAGAAATGTTAGAGTCTATTAAAGCTGATGGTGGAGATGTTGCTAAATATGTGGCAATGGCTAAAGATAAAGACAGTGGATTTAGATTAATGGGCTTCGGCCACAGAGTTTACAAAAACTTTGACCCTAGAGCTACTATCATTAAGAAAGCTTGTGATGATGTTTTAGCGAAATTAGGCATCAACGACCCAATCTTAGATATTGCTAAAAAGTTAGAGGAAGTAGCGCTGAAAGATGAGTACTTTGTAGAAAGAGGTTTATATCCAAATGTAGACTTCTACTCTGGTATCATTTACAGGGCTATAGGAATTCCTACAAAAATGTTTACCGTGATGTTTGCATTGGGAAGACTTCCGGGATGGATGGCTCAATGGAGAGAAATGAAGATGAGAGGAGAGCCAATCGGAAGACCTAGACAAATCTACCAAGGTGCCAACAAGAGAGATTACGTTGAAATGGGTAAACGATAACTAAACATAATTAAAATTTTAAAGGATAAAAAAGGTTAGCAATTTGCTAGCCTTTTTTATTAGTGCTTTATTATCTTGGATTTACCAATGATTTTATCTTCTTCAAATACCATAATTTGATAGATGCCCGAAGGAAAATCTTTAAATGAAAGCTTAGTTAAAGATTCAGAAGTATAAGATAATTGTACTTCTTCCCCCAGTAGATTAGTAATAGAAACTCTTAACGCATTTCCTTTTATAAGGTTACTTAAATCTAGATAAGAATTGTCGTAAGTTGGGTTAGGAAATATATTTAGTGCTTCTGCTTGATTAAACTCTTCAATAGATGAGCAGGTCCCTCCATAGTCATAAAAACGTATGTCATCTATCATCCAACCTTCTTGATTGGTTTGGTTGGAATCAGAAATCAACATAAATTTTAATTCAACATCAGGCCATGACTTATTTTGTATTCTCATTGCGTTACACATAAAATTTATACTAATTTCCTCCCAAGTAGAATCTGTGCCAGTAAATCCAAAGTTGTTACCAAAATAATCTAAATTATTGGTCGATATATAAAATCCATAAAAAAATAGGCAATGGCTTCCAAGCATTGAGTTGTTTAATATATTATACCATTTACCATCATCACATTTTGCTAAAATAATTCCGCCATCTTTTTTATTTTCAAAATCTTTTTTTTGTCTATATCTTATTTCATATCCCGAACTTGACCATATTACATTTTCTAATTTCAATATAAACGAAGAAGTATCATTAGTAGGATAAGAGTTTATTGTGTCCGTCAAAATAACATTAGGGGCGTTATATGCTGAGTCAAATAAAGTTTTTTGTGGCTTGCCTACATGCCATACTTTAGCACTACTGGTATCAATGGTAATGTAGTTCTGATATGTAGTATCGTCAAAATGTATGGTTATTTGCGGTGATTGTGCCCAACAAATTGTAGTTAAACCAATAAACAGTAGTAAGTAGAAACTTTTCATAGGCAATGGTATTATTTATTAATAATTACTTTTTGTGTTTGCTCAAATTGGCTGTTCTTTACCTTAACGATATAGTTCCCACTCTTTAAACTATCGGTAGGGAAGCTGACGTAATTACCTATTTTCTTTTCTAAAACAATTTTACCGTTTAGGTCATATATAGTTAAATCAAATTGATCGGTTTTTTTCTCCGAAAGAAGTTCAATATTTAGTAAATCATTAGTCGGATTAGGATAAACTGTCATCTCAAATGATTTCTTGTTGGTTTCCTCAATACCTGTTTTTAAGTCACCGTTAGCAAAAGTGTATTCCCCTTTAATCAAAGAATCTATGGTAATAAATCCGTATTTATTAGTGGAGCTTCCAATAGTGTTTTTAGTGTACTTACTGTATTCTACCCAATCATCACTAGCGTCTTTTCTATATAACAAGATAAGAGAGTCTTCTGTAATGCTTACCAAGTCCATATCCAAATACCCTGTGCCGTTTCCGCCACTCAATCTGCCATCATAGTTAAATCGTAACGAAGCATCAAAGCCGGAAGGAAAAATGCCGTCAACTTTCCAATACCTATAATTAGAAATATTGTAGTTGTTAGGGTTGTTTTTAACCGGGTCGGGCTCTGCCCAGTGATGCTCAATCCTTACAAACGCACTGTCTGTAACAGAATTTACTATCAGTAAACCTTTTGCTAGTATTCCGCTATTAAAACTTCCACTACTTTTAATATTCCAGTTTTCAGCAGTAGTGGCAATATTTAAGTTATTTTCTTCATTAATGCTTACCACAACAGGATTAAGGGGCGAGTATAAAACAAAACTCATATTTTGTCCGCTCATTATTATGTTATGCGTATCAACATTCCAGTTGGCATCTCTTAGTGTTATAACAAGAGGAACATTGTTGTGGAAGTTTACAGACCCTCTTTTCTTTTGTTTAAGGTGTATATTGATGGCATAGTTTACACTACCCGCAGTTACGGAAAAAGAGTCAATAGAAAAATGACTGAAGCCCGGGTTTAAAACCCAATCGTTAAAAAAGTCGGTAAGATTATAACCTGTAACGCTACTCATTACATCACGCATTCTATAACTGTTTACATGAGTATAAGGAAAACTATCCATCACAGCTTTTAATCCTATTTCAAATAAAGAATCTCCCAAGTAGCCTCTTAAGTTATGAGCAACTGCCGCTCCCTTGTCATACACATGTTTACCATAAGTGTATTGATGAGGAATACCCGAAATGGCTCTGTATTGACCTTCTTCAAAATGAGCATACTGTATTACATCAGCATGATTAGCCTTTACTTCATCCAAATATCTTTTTCTGCCATATACCCATTCTAAAAAGATGTGCTCGGAGTATTTCGCCATACCTTCATTTATCCACATATCTTCGGCTGTTTCACAAGTAGAGTGGTCACCCCACCACATGTGCGATAATTCATGCGCCATTAAAGTTTCATAAGCCAGAGAACCATTGGCAGTTAATCTTGGGTAAGCAATATTGGTAGCATGCTCCATTGCACCCGAACTAAAAGGAACCAAAGAATAACCCACCTTGTTCCATTTATAAGGTCCGTACCATTTTTCAAAAGCATCTATCGCGTTACCTAAGTTAGCGAATGAGTTTTTAGCATTATTGGTGTCGCTTGCCACCGCTGCAATCTCAATAGGAATGTTGCCGTTAACTCCACTATGATTTAGATGAACGGTTTCATAATCGCAAATGGCTACACAAGCCAGATAAGTAGGCATGGTGTTCTTCATTTCCCATCTTCTGTAAATGGTATCGCTTACAATAACGGAGTCTAAAGCCAGATAGCCGTTGCAATGTGCTACTCTGCCACCATTGGTAATAATATTGAACGTATAAGTAGAACGCTCTACAAAATTGTCAAAGCAAGGAAACCAAACCCTTCCGTAATTGTGAGGGTCAGCAGCAAAACCTACACCCAAGTTAAACGCATAATTACCTTGGTAGTAAAAGCCGCCCCATCCGCTTTGGTCGGTTTGAGGAGTGCCTCTGTAATAAACAATTAAATCAATAGTGTCAGCCGATCCGATAGGCGCAGCAAAGTTTACGTTTAATAAAGTGTCGTTATAAGATGAGGTTAAATTAGTATTGTTTAGTTTGATAGAATCTACGGTGAGTTTTAGTAAATCAAGCTGTATCTGGTTTATATTATTCACCTTAGGTGTGAGCGTAATCACACAGTTTCCCTTCATAATTTTGTTGCTAAAATCAGTAAAGTCCAGATTAATGGTATAGTGCAAAATATCTATCGAATCACTTCTGGTGTTAGGAGCTTTTTTATAAAAGTCATCGCCCATAAAGTGCTGCTTGCTTTCTCTACAATTATCTTGCGCATAGCTAATTATAGATGCTAAGGAAAAAAGGATAAGGATTAGTTTCTTCATTGCATAAATTCTTTGATGAGTAAAAGTAAGCAATTTGATAATAATTAACTCTTGTATTTCTAAATATGTAATTGACACAAATTTTTGTTATTATTGTTGCCCAAAATGGAAGAACTTATTGAAATTCCATCTTTGCGCACAAATCTAAATAGTAAATGAAACCATCTCCGGCATTATTTGAGTTGATAAAGTCCTTATCTAAGTCAGAGAAAAGGTATTTTAAGCTAAATTCTACCTTACAAACAGGTTCAAAGAATTACATCAAGCTATTCGATGCCATTGAAAAACAAAAAGAATACGATGAAGAAGAAATAAAAGAAAAATTTAAAAAAGAAACCTTCATCAAACACTTGCCATCTGAAAAAAACCATCTTTTCAATATCATTTTAAAGAGTTTAAGAGGATACCATTCCGATAGAAGTGCCGCTGCAATTTTACATGAGCTGTTAAGAAACATGGAACTCTTGTACGACAAGACTATGTTTAAAGAATGTATTAAGCTGGTGAGAAAAGCCAAGAGCATAGCTTACACTTACGAGAAGTTTTACTATTTATTAGACATCATCAATTGGGAAAAGCGGTTGATGGAAGAAGAATACCTCAGAGGAAATTTTGAAACAGACGTTGCCGATTTAATTAAAGAAGAACAGGCTTGCATAGAAAAGCTAAACAACATTGCGGAGTACCATTTATTGTTTTCCAAGATTAATCACGCTTCCAGAAAAGAGGGAATATTTGCCAGAAACAAAAACGAAAAGCAAATCTTTGATGAGGTAATGAATCACCCTTTAATTAAAGGGAAAAACACAGCCAAATCCATTAAGGCAACAGCAACCTGTTATTTAATTCAGGGCATGGGATATATCGGAAACAATGACCATGCAGGCGCATTGAGCAAGTTTGAAAAGGTAGTAGAGGTTTTTGAA
Organism: Bacteroidia bacterium; assembly: GCA_030426475.1. Taxonomy (GTDB): domain Bacteria; phylum Bacteroidota; class Bacteroidia; order Flavobacteriales_E; family Vicingaceae; genus CALALS01. The sequence continues at coordinate 1,776 of JAUHYR010000034.1, read as the reverse complement.
ACTCACCCTGAAATTATAGAAGAAGTACCAAAGCGTTATTTGCGTGCGGTAGCCAGTCTTTGTTTCTGCTACATGGAAACCAAGCAAAAAGAAAAGCTGGAAGCAAACTTAAAAAAGCTAAGAAACCTTGCCAATCACAAAGCATTTTACAGCAGAGACCTTCAGGTAAAATCATTCATCTTTACATTAAATGCAGAGTTGGTGGTGTTTGAAGCATTGGGAGATGAAAAACGATTATTGAATTCTGTTAATTCTTCACTAGAGCGTTATGAAGATTTGGAAAGCTCATTCTCTTTAGAAGAAAAATCGTTACTGAACTACAACTTTGCTTACGCTTACTTTGGTGCGGGCGAACACAAAAAAGCCTTGAAATGGCTCAACGAAGTTATTAATGAATCAGAAGGAGAGCTGCGTCAGGACATCTATTCCTTTGCCAGAATATTTAGCATTATTATTCACTTTGAAATGAAGCACTACGATTTAATGGACTATATCATTAAGTCGAGCAGCAGATACATTAAAAAGAAAGAAAGAATTTATAAAGTAGAAGAAGTATTCTTTAGCTATATAAAGAAACTAGCTAAGCAAAGAGTGGCAGCCAAGCAAAAAGAAATTTTTAAGAAGTTTAAAGTAGATATAGACAAGGCACTTCAAGAGCCTTACGAAAAAGTAGCGTTAAAATACTTTGACTTTGTTTCCTGGATAGACTCCAAGATAGAGGGTAAGCCCTATCTTGAAGCTAAAAAGGAAAAGTACGCTGGTAATTAATTATCTTCCTTGTGCACTGATGTGTGCATCCAATTCTTCAATACTTGATTCAAAATCAAACGCATCATTTACTTTGTAGTAGTTACCTATGTCATAAGTTCTGCCGTAAGCATACTTCGCATAGTCTAATCTGCTTTGTTCAAAGTCAAATACTTGCATGATACCCTTTACCTGTGCAGAAGTTAAGCAGTTAGAATTAGTAATTTGCTTAGCCATAGTCAATCTGCTGTCCTCAAAGCTTTTGGCTTTAATAGAGTTCACTGCGCTTTGGTAATCAGGGTCGCTCATTGGCCAAGGACAACCCACAGGGCCGCTATATCCGGGCATTACATAATGCTCTTGTGTAGCAGTTCCTCCCGTAGAAGTAACCGTAGTGGAAGTAGTGGTAGTTTCTTGGTAATGTACATTGCTGTTAGGTTGGTTCGCATTAATGTTTACGTTCATGCTGATGCCTGCTCCGCCTGCACTGCTAGATACTGATGTACTTGAACTGTTTACATTGGTAGTAGTGGTAGTAGAGCTTGAGTTTACTACAGTACTATTTGTTCCTGTAGTGGCAGGAGCGTTAGTAACAACGGTAGTTTGTTGTACGGGAGGTGTGCCATAAGCCGCTTCACCCATAAAACGCAATACGTACCAATCTTCTTTGGCAGTAGTATCCGTTACTTTGTTATCAAATTCATTCGAAAGGTCTTTGGTAATTTTGTGACCTAACTTTTTCAAGCCTTTTGCAGCTCCGCTTTCTTCTTTTCTTACAATAGAGAAAGAAGCTTCATGCCAAGCTTTAAATTCAAACGACTTGTCAATATCGGCATACTGTTGGTCATCAAAAATGATTTTTATTTTGCTAAAAGCAGGAGATAGTCCCGTAACTTTTACATTAGTTTGAGGCTCTTCATTGTATTTTACACCGTTGATTACAACGTAAAACTTCTCGCCTTCCTGTGCAAAGAAAGTTCCTCTTGCATCTTGAGCGAAATTAGATAAGGTGGCGCCAATGGTAAAGGC
>JAUHYR010000033.1 GCA_030426475.1 Bacteroidia bacterium | reverse complement strand
ACACAAAGCTTCATTGGACATTTTTGAAAAAGCAGGAATACAAAATCTAATTCAAAAATCTAAGCTGTTAACTTCTTACTTAGAGTTTGTAATTAATGACGTCACTAAAAATCATGAAAATTGTTCGTTTGAAATCATTACGCCCAAAGACTGGAGAGGTGCCCAGCTTTCTATTTTAACACATGGAACCGGAAAAGAGTTGTATGACTTTATTACCAAAAAAGGCGTAGTTGCAGATTGGAGAGAGCCAAATGTAATTAGAATAGCTCCGGCTCCTTTGTATAACAGTTTTCAAGACGTTTATCAATTTGGTCAGATATTAAAACAAGCATTAGAAAATTAATATGGAAAAAGAAAAAATTGTAATTGTTGGAGCAGGACTGGTTGGCTCATTATTAGCTTCTGTTCTTGCAAAAAGAGGTTTTGAAGTAGAAGTGTATGAAAGAAGACCTGATATCAGAAAAGCTGAATTAATTGCCGGTAAATCAATCAATTTAGCATTGTCTGACAGAGGTTGGAAAGCATTAAAGTTAATTGGTATTGAAGATGAAATTAAGAGCATTTCTATACCCATGTATGGCAGAAAAATGCATGATTTGGAAGGCAATTTATCTTACCAACCATACGGAGTAGATAACCAAGCTATTTATTCTGTTTCAAGAGGCGACCTAAACCTAAGGCTAATCAATTTTGCAGAGAAAAATTTTGGCGTAAAGTTTTTCTTTGACATGAAATGTACCGACATCAATTTAAAAGAAAATATTGCGCATTTTACCCATCAGAAAACAACAGAAAAATCAAAAGTTAACGCTAGCAGAATTTTCGGAACTGATGGAGCTTTTTCAGCCGTTAGAAGCCGATTGCAAAAAACGGATAGATTTAATTACTCACAGTTTTATTTAGAGCATGGATATAAAGAATTAGTTATTCCGGCAAACGAAGACGGTTCTCATAAAATTGATAAAAATGCTTTGCATATATGGCCCAGAGGAAGTTTTATGCTCATTGCCTTAGCAAATTTAGATGGTAGTTTTACCGTTACGCTTTTCTTTCCTTTTGAAGGAAAAACTTCTTTCAATTCCATTAAAACAAAAGAAGATGTGTTGGCATTTTTCAAGGAAACTTTTCCTGATGCCGTTCCGATTATGACTAATCTGACAGATGATTATTTCGAAAATCCTACCTCTTCTCTTGTAACTGTTAAATGCTCACCATGGAATTATGAAGATAAAGTTTTAGTGATAGGTGATGCAGCACATGCCATTGTTCCATTTTACGGGCAAGGAATGAATTCGGGTTTTGAAGACGTTTTTCTTTTAGATAAAATGATTGGAGAATTGAATCATGATTGGAGCAAAATCATTCCGGAGTTTGCAAAATCTAGAAAGCCTGATGGCGATGCCATTGCAGATTTGGCCATACAAAACTTCATTGAAATGAGAGATTTGGTGGCTGACCCAATGTTTTTGTTACGAAAAAAAATAGAGAAAAAGTTTTATACCAAATACCCTGAAAAATGGATTCCGTTATATAGCCAAGTTACGTTTACCGATATTCCTTATTCACTAGCACTTGCCAACGGAAAAAAGCAAGAGAAAATAATGAACGAGATAATGACGTTACCTAATATAGAAACCATTTGGGATTCGGATGAAGTTGAACAAAAAATCTTAAGTTTGGTGTAGTGAAAAAAACTTTAGTTACCATATTAATAATTACCCTTTCTGCTCCGCTCTACTCCCAAGAGTTAAAAGGAGGAAACGGAATATATACAAGAGACAAAGCCAATAGAATTAAAGGCTGGTATGTTGGGCCGGGTATTTCATATATGTTTCCGTATTTAAAAGAACAAGATAAATTAGAAATTGCTGACACCGTTTTATCTTACACAGCCAAACCCGGTGGAAAAATCGGACTTTATTTAGAAGCAGGATACTTTAGATTTTTTACCAAAAGAAGATTAATTTTTGATTTTTGGGATGCGGGTTTAAGTTATAAGTGGCTCAGAGGAAAAGAAACATTTAATCAAACATTATCCGTTGCCGAACAAAACATTTATGATATTGAATCACAAGGAAAATATAGCGACCACTTTATTTCTGGAAACTTAAACTTTAGCCACAAATATGATTTTTACAATGAAAGTGGCTTTTGGGTGAATACCTTTGGCTTAAATGCTGACTATCCTATCATTTCTTCACAAAGCCCCACTCCTGCTTTACCAAATGCATCTCAACAAGTTCCTGGATTTACTTTTCAGTTACACTATAAAATGGGTTACGGCATAAAATGGAATGACCGATTGTGGATAGTTCCTAGCCTTGAAACACCAATTTTAAATATTGTTCCTTTCCAAAACGGAAGTTCTACCTTAAGTTATTTTAATACCAGAGCAAGGCCGCTTTTACTGAGCGTGAGATTTATGTTTATTAGCCAAAAAGGTAAAAACGATTGCCCACCGGTAAGAAACCCTGCAGGGTTTAAGCCGGATGGGTATTAGTTAATTACTATCTTTTTTGATTTACTCCCTTTATCTGATTGTACGTTTACAAAATAAACACCTTTAGGGTAACTAACTAAATTTATTTCTAACTTTTGTTCTAGCGTATTTATTTGTGAAACCTTTTCACCTAACATGTTTAAAATAGTAACGGTTTGTGTTTGATTACTTTCTTCTAAATAAACCGTAAAGTTACCTGTGTTGGGATTTGGGAAAACTTTAAAATTAAAAGCTTCTATTATTTGCTGTTTTAATTCTGGGTCGTTGTTTTCTGTTGGTGAAGTATTTCCGGTTCGTAAATATGGCGTATTACAAGCCAGCTGATTATCAATATAAGCATGGAATTTTGAACCTGCTAAAGCCTTAAAACCAGGCTTTAAAATTACTTTTTTCCCAGCTGTAAACTCAACTTCACTTGGAGTAACAATCGTAAAGTTGTTAGACGCCATCAATGTATTATTAGCATGATAGTCAATTACATAATTATTTTGTGACCCTGAATAATTGTTATCAATAGTATATGCCCCATCAACTAGTGTGTTTTGAATAGATACACCAGGACATTGACCTTCCATTGTAAATAGTGCTAATTTACCATCATAATTCCTTAAAACAGTGAATACGTCACCTCCTAAAAACTGGTTAAATTTTCCTGATGTTAATACAGCAATTTCTTGATCTGCAGGAAAATACTCACTGTATACTAGTGGAAGTTGTCCATTTTTAACTTTAAACATCATAACCTGTCCGTCATAGTGACGATAAGCAATCAACTCATCCACACCATCTTCATCAAAATCTCCTGATGTCATCGTGCGCCATTGGTTGCCTGTACCACTTGCTGTATAAGTATAAAGTGGTGTAGTATTTAAAGTATTGGTAGATGTATTGTATTCAAATATTTTAATGTGTCCACTCCCATTTTCTACAGTAGCAAATTGCACATTCGAATTGTTAGGGTCAAAATTACCGCTAGTAATAGAAACTCCACTGGCAACAGAAATATTTCCCTTATTGTAGACACCAAAACTTTGTGTTTGGTAATCATATACGAGAAGATATATATCTCCATTATTATCCAATACAAATATTTCATCACCTTGATGCCCGACATCAAAATCACCCACTACTAGAGACTTCCATGATGAAGAACCACTAATTTGTTGAGTTATAGCTGAAAATGATGTGCCATTTTGCTCATAAAGATATATTGTAGAATTATTGGGATTAATAGTTATAAATTCTTCTCCGGCATGAAATGAATTAATATCACCTGATGCCAAATTAATTGCATTACCAGCACCTGAAAAGGTTAATTCAAGTGTAACATCTGAGGGTGCTGTTGAATATTTCCCAACACTATACAGCCTAAAATGATCTCTCGTTGCGTCATATAGTATTATTTCATTTGAACCATTATTGTCAAAATCTCCTATGGTACCACCTTTAAAGTTATGGGAGTTACCATAGGTATTCACACCTACTGGATTAAATTTAAAATTAGAACTCCAAGAACTATTCCACTGAAAATAAGGGCTTTGAGCCATAGCTAAATATGAAAAGGGAAGGATAAAATCAAAATGTGAATATATAGCTCTAAAATCATACAAATCGGATGCTATTTGATAAATATAAGGATTATATTTAGCCATATAGGCTAACCAGCCTCCATAATAATGTGCTAAATTATTAGGGTCAACTCCAGGGTTTGGTGTTCCTGGACCATCTGTAATACAATACTGGGGACAACCAAAATTAGAACCATGAACACCCATAAACATTTTCCCTGGTTGGTCATATATGGTATACGCAATAGAATTACCCAAACGTTTTATATCAGATATAGTAAAAATATCATTGTTTTGAAAATCCTTAATCCCATTTTCATAGCAAATTGTAGCAAATTGTATAGTCCAAAATGCATGAGCAATATCTTCCCATCTACCATTGGTGTAATAATATTCATGAGTCCATTTATATGTACCATAACTATACTGAGGTAAGGTAGAACTTAACGCAGGTGTAGAAAAATGATTTAACTGAACTTTAGTAATCATTGCTATATTAACAAGTTTACATAGATAATTATTATCATTTGTTAATTTATAAAGTAAAGCAAGTAATGACCCCATTCTTACCTGCATATTTAGAGCAGAAACACTATTGGTTTCTGGAGCATCAGCAAACGCGCCCGCACAGCCATTTTTAACTTTCCATGAGCCTGTTCCGTCTGCCTGCAAGTCACCCGAATTAGGTATAGTTATACATGATTGAGCAAGCGTTGTTTGGCCAGATTGAGGGTTACTTTCCCACTGATATACAGAGTGGTAATCAACCGTTTCTTTTACTCTACATTCTAACCAATTTGCAAAATCTAAAAAAGTACTTAAAGTTCCTCCCGAACAACCCGAAGAACTAGGAACTGAGGTAGCCTCAATGGGAAGGGGATGATTTAAAAGAGAAGTGTTAGTCGCGTTATCAATTTTTATTAGATAAACAAACTTTGCCATATCAAAGCACAAATGTGCAGAATGTAAAAAATGAGTATTATCCCAAACACAACTGGAAGAAGACGGATCTTCCATCCATGTCCAACCTTTACTAGATGGGTTTATTTGACTAAAACCTTGTATTGTACACGAAGAGTTAACATACTGTGGAAAACCAACTTCACTTAACGGAAGGTTAATAAGGTTATCATCTCTCCGCTCTTGCATTCTTTTAGCATGAATGATAAAATGATTTAAATACCTGACATCTCTTGTGGCATAATACATATTTATATATGCCTCCATAATTTCATTTTCCGAATTAGATAATGTACCTAACAACTGTGTTGCATAAGAGCTTTTTACATTATCTGCTAACTGTTTTCCCTGTCCGGAATAATAATCTACAGTATTCGATTTATCAAAACCGTTAACATATGTTTGGGAGTTTGATGATAACGGAACTATCATCAGAAGAAACAAAAATAGTTTTAAATTATTCGTCATAGCCATAAATTTTAAAACTAAGCCCCATAGTAAGTTTTCCATAACCTAAATAGTTTTTTTGTGTATATCCGCCATCATTTCTCGTTAACGGTATAAAAGCCTTATTTAATTCGGTATTTATAAAGCAAGAAACTCTGTCATTTATTTGATAAGAAAATCCCGGAGATATTCTTGCAAAAACAGTAGCAGAAGATTTAGAAAACAATTGTTTACTGACAAATAAAAATTCATAATTCATCTTATCAATCAGCCCTAAAGAAGCACCAAACCCTAAGCTAAAACTAAGTTTACTTTCATTAAAGTAATACCTGTACATAAAAGGAATTAATTTTAATGAATAAGTATAGGAAGAAGTTATTGTTTTTGTTGGAATCCAGTTATCACTCTTTAAGTTATATTCTAGCACATCATACTCAAAGCCCAAAGAATATTCATTTTGGTAGCTTTTATATGATAAGTTAATTCCTCCTCCATAGGTTAGAATATATTTTTTTTCAAAAGATTCCTCATAGTTAAAAGCAGGATGGGTTAATATTCCTCCACCAGAAAAGTTAATAAATAACCTTTTTTGATTTTGTCCAAAAAATAAATTAGAAAAGAAAAATACTAATAGAAAAAATAATGTTTTTTTAATCATAAATAAAGCTCTTATTTACTTTTTTTAACCAGATTAGAATTTTCCTTCTCCAGTTCTTCTATCTTTTTATTTAATTCTATAACATATAATGTTAGCTCTTCAATCTTTTCCATTTGCTTATGCACTAAATCTCCCAACCCTATCCCGTTTTCATCAATTTCTTCTGCCAAAGGTAAATTAGGTAAATGTCCATTTTGGTTAATGTAGTTTTCTAATGAATTTAAGGACATTAGATTATATTTTTTTGAAAAAACATAATCAGGAAAAGGTGGTAGCATTACTTGCACTTCTTTTGCATAAATAGTACCATTCACTTCTAAATTCCCTGTATTTCTATACACCATAGATTTTGTAAAATCCCAGCTACCATTGAGTTTAGGTGCAAAAATTAACGCATTACTGTTTGGATCCCAAAATTGATTATGGATCATAAATTGTTGGTAAGAACCACCAAGTATTACATTTGTTACTACCTCTAATTCGCCATTATCCCGAAAAGTAATTGCTTTTCCGTAGTCAAAAACTCCACCATTTTTAGGCACAATTTTTAAAGAATTTGCGCTACTGTTTTGCCAGTCAGCGGTCAACATAAACTTTTTATATTGTCCACCTATAACTACATCACCACTATATACTTCTAGCTTAGCCTCAGGCAAGTTTGTTCCAAACCCTGAATTACCATTTCCCTTAATTATAAATTTATCTCCTCCTGCACTATATACATTAAATATGTTTCCAGAAAACCCATTTCCTCTTCCAGAATAAACTTCAAAAACATTTGCATTATTTCCCCCACCACTATTTGTAGCCTCAAATTTAAAATGAGCGTCACTACCAAAACTGTTAGGTTCTAACACATACAATCTCCTTGGAGAAGTTGCTGTTCCAATACCAACATTTCCACCTGTTGTTTGAAGCGTTGTATTTAGTGTGCCATTACCCCACTGTCCGTAGGAAAATAGTGCTGTAAAAAAGCAAATTGCAAATAAGAATTGTTTCATAGATGTTGTTTTAAAAAAACAAACATAAATCAAAAAACAATATGAAGCAATAACTTGCTGTAAATTAGGTATTTATACGGATGTTTTGAAAACATCCGTATTTTTACTTAGAATTAATATGTCTTGAAAATCGTTTTTGGTTGATTTTGTTGAGTTATCAATCCAAAATCCGTTTACTCTTTTTGAAACTTTTAAGTTGGCTATTGTTAACATTTCATTTAACTTTTTTTCATGAAAAGCAATATTGGCAGATTTCACTTTATCATCCATTAACCGATAGCCATCATAGCTATATTTAAAATTAAAATCTCTATTTACATTTGATATTTGACTTTCATTGCTGTCATCATATATAAAAAATGTAGCTAAACACCTTCCATCATCTTTTAATGTCCTATTAATTTCATTTAAATAGTTCTGAATTTCATTTGGTTGCATATGAGTAAATACAGAAAATAGGAAAGCTACATCAAAAGCCTTATTTGGATAAGGGAATTTAAAGTTTTCTGCACTTTCTTTTTTAGAGTTATATAAATCATTTTTTAATTCAGTAAGCTTAAAATGAAAGTTAGGAAAATCTTTAGTAATAGTATTCTTACACCAATTTATCCCTTCCTTCATCACATCAAAGCCATCATAACTACCTTTTGGAGATAAAAACTCTGTTAAAGCAACGGCACTCCGTCCTATACCACAACCAATATCTAAAACAGAATCATCACTTTTAATATCTGCATGAAGCTTCAACATATCTAGGTGATGCTTTCCTTGTTTAATAAAATCTCCCGAACCAATAAATATTTTTCCTTTTGGTGGTTCATATTTATGTCTTCTACCTGTAGCTTTGTTAATAAAGTCTGTAGGCAAATAAAATAGTCTTCTAGCAAATAGTCTTAATTCAGGGCTAAGGTTATAATAGATTTTTCTGAGATTCAAAGGCATTTTTATAAACTAATTATTTTGGTCAAATGTAAAACAATAGTTTCTTTAACCCCTCACAAACGGATTATATTTCTTTTCATGTCCAATAGTGGTTTCTTCTCCATGTCCACAGTAAACAAGTGTTTCATCGGGTAATTTGTACATTTTTTCCTTAATGTTTTTCAATAATGTTGCATGATCACCGCCTGGTAAATCAGTTCTACCTATACTTTCCTGAAACAACACATCTCCGTTAACTACATATCCTTCATCTTTATTGTAAAAAACTATGTGACCGGGAGCATGACCTGGAACAAAGATTACTTTCAATTTAATTTCTCCTAATTCCACCACATGTCCTTCTTCTAAAAATTGTGTAGGCTCTGGTGAAGGTGTTAAATTTAAACCGTACATCATAGCAGAGCGCTCTCCCATAGCTAAAGTAGGCAAATCAAGGCGGTGCATAGCAAAAGGAACTTTATATTTTTCAATCACAAATGCATTTCCAAAAACATGGTCTAAATGACAATGCGTATTTAAAAGAAGTGTTGGGATAAGCCCGTTTTCAGTAATGTAATTCTCAAGTGTTTGTTGCTCGTTAGCATCATAACAACCAGGGTCAATAATCAAACACTCCTTTTTTTCATTACTTATGACATATGTGTTTTCCATAAAAGGACTAAACACAAACTTCTTTATTTCCATATCAAATACATTCAAAAAATTCTTCTACAATAGTAATAAAATAGTTACTTTTACAGTTTATCTAACCAAGGTTGAAACAATTACTTTCCATATTATTTTCTTTAGCCGTACTTTCTTCCTACGGCCAGTTTTATAATGGCACTCAAATAGATTTTGGAAAGAATAGAGTTCAGTATGATGATTTTGAGTGGCAGTATTTTCGGTTTGAGAAATATGAAACCTATTTTTATACAGGTGGTAGAGAGATAGCAGTTTATACTTCTAAGTTTGCAGATGAAAATATTAAAGAATTGGAGTCCTTTTTTGACTTTAAGTTAAGCGAAAGTATTCAGTTTGTCATTTATAACAACCAATCAGATTTTAAGCAAAGTAATGTTGGCTTATCAGACCAAAACTTACAAAATATTGGTGGTGTTTTAAAAATAGTCGGCTCCAAAGTTTTCATTTATTATGAAGGAGATTACGCCAAACTGGAACAACAAATTAGAGCGGGAATAGCAGAAATTCTGTTAAATCAAATGATGTTTGGAGGAGACTGGAAAGAAGTCTTAAAAAACTCCGCATTAATGAGTTTACCGGACTGGTATTTAAACGGTTTAATTTCGTACGTATCTAAAGGATGGACACCCGAAATTGCTAATAGAATAAAAGATGGAGTTTTAAATGACCGTTATAAAAAGTTTAATCGGTTAAGTGGAGAAGAAGGTGTTATAGCTGGTCATGCTATGTGGAATTATATTGCCGAAGTACATGGAAAAAGTGTTATTCCAAACATTTTGTACATGGCAAAAATTAGCCGAAATGTAGAAAATGGATTTCTTTTTGTGTTAGGTCTTTCTGTTAAGAGTTTAAATAATGACTGGGTTGCATATTACAAACAAATGTTTGAGCTAGAAGACAAAGCAGCTTACAATCCATACATTGAGCCACTGAAAATAAAATCAAGAAAAGGAAGAGTTTACAGCATGCTTAAGGCAGGGCCAAACGGAAAATATGCCGCTTACACTTCCAATCACATGGGTAAATACAAAGTATTTATCTATGATTTAGAAAAACAAAAAAAGAAAAGAATTTATAAAAAAGAACCTAAATTAGATAGATTAGTAGATTATACTTTTCCACAGATAGCTTGGCATCCAAGCGGTGAACTACTCACTTTTATTACTGAAAGAAAAGGAAGACTCTGGATACACTACTACAACATTGCCGACAAAAAAATTGAAACTCAGGAACTTTTTAATCTTGAAAAAGTTTTAGATTTCTCCTACTCTCAAGATGGGAAAAAAATTGTTTTTTCTGCTACCAACACTGGCCTTTCTGATATTTATGTTTACACTCCGGGCGCAAATACCCAAAAGAAAATTACAGACGATATTTATGATGACTTACATCCAAAATTCATTGATAATTCTTCAAGAATTGTGTTTAGCTCTAATAGAGATTCAGACACTTTGGAGACGATTAAAAAATTCAATCTAAATCAATTGCCCGCCAATCATAAAGACATTTTTATTTATGATTTGGAATCAAAAAGTGAAGTACTAACAAGAGTTACCAATACTCCTAACGAAAGTGAAGTTAAGCCTGACCAACTTGGAAAAGACATTACCTATGTTACTGAAAACAATAATGTACTAAATCGTTTTATTGCAGAATATGATAGCACTATTGCTAGTATTGATACTGCAATTCATTACAGATACTTTTTCATTCATGAACCTGCTACCAATTACAAAAGAAACATTTTAGAATATGACATCAACAACAAAAGTGAAAAGTTTTCCGAAATACTTTTTAATGATGGAAAATACAATATGTATGTAGCAGATGTAAGCAAATTTAAATCGATAAATCAAAAAGCTTCATCATTTCAAGAAAACACTAATGCCAACGAAAAAGGTCAACAAACTAATTTAAACAAGTTAAAAGTAATTGAACTAAAAGACTATGAGCCGGTAGAAAAAAACAAAACGGATGATTATGTAGATATTGATAATTATTCATTTAACGGAGAATATAATCCACAAAAAAGTAATAAAAAGGTAATTGTAATTGGGGATAGTAAAAAGAAAAATCCTGCCGATACTACCCAACCTGAATTTAAACTTCCGGCACAGCGGTATTATTTTAAAGCATTTGCTACTGACCAAAGCATTACTCAGCTGAACTCACAATTTATGAACGGGCAATATCAGGTATTTAATGGTGGTCCATATATTTCTCCCGGATTAGGAGCAGTTTTAAAGTTTGGTATTAAAGATTTGTTTGAAGATATTTCTATCTATGGTGGATTTAGGTATTCCGGTATCCACAACAAAGAATTTATGATTGGTTACCAAAATCTTACCCATAGATTAGATAAAGAATGGAACGGACTAAGAACCGAAAATAGAGTAGTTACCGATTTCTTTGCTTATAAAATCAATAGTAACACCATTAATTATTCTCTTAAATGGCCTTTTTCTGAAGTTACTTCACTTAGAGGAACGGTAAGCGGAAGATATGATCAAATAATAATTAAATCTACTGATAACACCACTCTGGAAACCCCTAACTTTAATGAATATTGGTCAACACTTAAAGGAGCTTTTGTTTATGACAATACCAGACAAATAGCTCTTAACATACCTTATGGAACGAAATTTTCCATTTTTGGAGAAGTTTATCAGGAGCTAACCGGAAACAAATCACTGATAGGAGTTTTAGGGGCTGATTTTAGGCATTATCAAAAAATTCATAGAGAGTTAATTTGGGTAAATAGACTTGCAGGTTCCGCCTCATTTGGTAAAGAAAAAATTGCATACTACTTAGGTAGCGTTGACGAATGGTTAATCCTTGGAAGACAACCTAGATTTAATGAAAAAACAAACATTGATTTTTCTCAGAATTATCGTTTTCAATCATTGGCAGCAAACATGAGAGGTTTTAATCAAAACATTAGAAACGGTAGTAACTTTGCCGTTCTCAATAGTGAATTAAGATGGCCCATTTTTAATTACTTTTCTGCCAGACCTATTCGTTCAGAATTCATAAATAATTTTCAAGTAGTTGGATTCTTTGATGTCGGCTCTGCATGGAACGGATGGGATCCATATTCAGAAGATAATCTAATCAATACCGAAGTAATAGAAAGAGGACCAATTACCGTTACTTTATATAACCGAAATGAACCAATAGTTGCAGGATATGGATTTGGTTTACGCTCTAAACTACTAGGCTATTTTGTAAGGACAGACTGGGGATGGGGAATTGAAAACGGAGTTGTAAAAGATCCTATTTTTTACCTTTCTTTGAGCCTTGATATTTAAGAGATGAGTTTTACCACATTAATTATTTTAATTTTAATTGGACTTACGGCAGGAGCTTTAAGTGGGATGATTGGTGTCGGTGGAGGAATTATTATTGTTCCGGGTTTAGTTTATCTTCTTGGGTTAAGTCAATTTCAAGCACAAGGAACAAGTTTAGCGCTTATGCTTCCACCAATTGGTATTTTAGCGGCATACAACTATTATAAAGCAGATGCATTAGACTGGAAGTATGCGACTATAATTGCCGTTGCATTTATCGTAGGCGGTTATTTTGGTTCAAAACTTACATTAGAATTTATTGACGAAAAAACCTTAAAAAGAATCTTTGGTGGAATTATGGCTATTGTTGCCATCAAAATGATTTTCTTTCCTAAATAATGTCTTCATTAATAAATAAAATAAAAGAACTAAGCAGACAAAACTTTGGTGAAGTCGTTTCTATCAGAAGGCATATTCACCAAAATCCTGAATTATCTTTCCAAGAGTTTGAAACATCTAAATATATATGCAGCTTGCTCGATAGTTGGAAAATAGAGTATAAAAATGGATATGTTAAAACAGGTATAGTAGGACATATTAAAGGAAAAAATCCTGATAAAAAAGTTATTGCTCTTCGGGCTGATATTGATGCATTACCTATTCAGGAAAAAACTGATTTAGAGTTTCAATCTAAAAATGATGGAGTGATGCACGCATGTGGACATGATGTACACAGCTCATCTCTACTGGGAGCTTTAAAAATTTTGCATGAGTTAAAAGATGAATTTGAAGGAACTATTAAGTTTATTTTTCAGCCCGGAGAAGAGAAGCTACCCGGTGGTGCATCATTAATGATTAAAGAAAATGCATTAGAAAACCCGAAAGCAGAAAAAATTATAGGACAACATGTTTACCCTGAGCTCACTGTTGGAAAAGTGGGTTTTAAAAGCGGTAACTATATGGCGTCAACTGATGAGCTTTATTTTACCGTAAAAGGAAAAGGCGGTCATGCAGCCTTGCCACACACTTATAATAATCCAATATTTATTGCAGGAGAAGTTATTAAACAACTGAATGAATATTTTATGGTCAATCAGTTTGAAAATATTCCTAATCAAATTCCTACGGTTATTGCATTTGGAAAATTCATTGCTAATGGAGCTACTAATGTTATTCCAAATGAAGTTAACATTGAAGGAACTTTTAGAACTTTTAACGAAGAATGGAGAGAAAAAGCTCACAAAAAAATTAAAGAAATTGCCTTAGAAGTTGCTAAAAAATTTAATGGCGATTGTGAGGTAAATATTATGAAAGGCTACCCTTTTTTAATTAATGAAGAAACCACTACAAAACTATCTAGGCAATCTGCCGTTGAGTATCTTGGAGAAGAAAATGTAGTTGATTTGGAGTTAAGAATGACAGCAGAAGACTTTGCCTATTACTCTCAAATAATGCCCGGATGCTTTTATAGATTGGGAGTAAGCTCACCTGAAAATCAAAACGTATCAGGACTTCATACTTCAACTTTTACTGTAGATGAGGATGCTTTAGAAATTGGAGCCGGATTAATGGCCTATATTGCAATAAAACAGCTATCTAACTAGCAATAATTTTATATTCAAAACTTTCGGTAATCTGATTTGCCAACAACTTTTTGCAAGCTTCCTCTACTTTTTTTCCTGCTTCTTCTTCATTTTCAGCTGACAATTCCAAGGTAATATGCTTTCCTATTCTTGCATTGGTAACTTCTTTAAATCCCATATTGTTTAACCCGGAAGTAACTGCTTTTCCTTGTGGGTCTAATAAAGCCTTTTGAGGCATAATATCTATTTCAGCTATAAAATTCATTTTACTGTGTTTTTCTTAAAAAAGTAGAATTAATAATTGATAAAATTATGTACAAAGCTATAATTATTGGTAATGCTAAAAAAGATAAACTTATTAACAGCACCAAACAAATTGCCAAAAACGAATACACTAAGGCATTATCTTTTAAAGAAAAAGAAGTGACCTTAAGCGAAAACATTTTTACCTCAGATATTAAAAGAAAACTAAATAATAAGGTAACGCTAACGATAGTTTCGGGTTGAAGTAAAAAGTTAGCTAAAGGTTTTGCCATCTCTATTGTTTCATAGTGCTCAATTAAAGGCAATCCAATCCAAAAAATAGCATTAGCGGGAGTTGGCAAGCCTAAAAAACCTTTGGTTTGTCTTGTATCGATATTGAATTTAGCGAGTCGTAATGCTGAAAATAACGCAATTAAAAAACCAAGTTTAGGAAACATTCCCGCATTCATACCAAATACTAATCCATCTCCTGTATAAAATGCCTGACTTAACAACTGGTATACAATAACAGATGGAACAACGCCAAAAGTTACCATATCGGCTAAAGAATCTAATTGTTGACCAATTGCTGAAGATTGTTTTAATGCACGTGCTACAAAGCCATCTAAAAAATCAAAAAAACTGGCTATTATAACTAGAAACGAAGAAACATATAAAAAGCCTTCAAATGCATACACAATCGCTAAGCAGCCACACAGCAAGTTTCCAAGTGTAAATAAATTAGGGATAGAAAAGTAATTATCGTTTTGCTTAGTTTCCAAAAAAGTTAGTTTAAACTATGGCAAAGGTAAAATATTACTTTTTACCCAGCGGATAAATTTCCTGTGTGAAAAAGCTATGTGGAAATTTATCGTCATCATCAAAACCCAACTCAATGTCTCTTCCATCTGAAGGAATATAATTTGAACCGAAAATATAATCCCAAATACTTAAGCTCAATCCAAAGTTTACTCCATATCTTCTTTCCTTTGGAAGTTTTTTAGCATGGTGCCATATATGCATTTGAGGATTGTTGAATATATATTTTAAGGGACCTAAATTTAGCCTAAAGTTTGAATGATTAAAATGTCCAATGGCTAATGCAATAATATGAACAATGAAAAAATCATCTAAACCAAATCCTATCATAGCCAGCGGTATATACTCTATTGAACGATAGACAACTGTTTCCATCCAATGAAATCTTAAATGAGCGGCAAATCCCATTTGTTTAACCGAATGATGAACTTTGTGAAACTGCCATAAAAAATCTGAACGATGTAATAACCTGTGAACGTTCCATTGAATAAAATCTCTTAGTACAAACATTAATAGAAGCTGTTGCCATACCGCCCATGAATTTACTTCAATTGCAACTAAATTCGTTACTCCAAAAAGACCAAGGAAATCATTAAATAATTCAACAAATACATTGCTAATCGCATTATAGCCAACTAAAGAAAAAAGAAAGAAATTAAAAAACATATAAAATCCGTCCAACCAAAAATCCTTTCTAACAATTCCTTGATTTTTTCTCCAAGGAAAAACTATTTCCAATAACCAAAAAAATACAGAAATTGCTAAAAGCCAAAAAACATAATTTTCGTACCACAACTTACCATTAGAAAATAAAAACTCTCCTTTTACATAATTAAAGTAGTCTGAAAATGAGTTGAGAAAAATTGTGATATATTTATCCATTAAAACTTCACATTGAAACACTGCAAATTTACAATATTTCTTTTGCTTTTTATACAGGCGGTTGCCTTTGCGGGTAAAGTTGATGAACTGAAAAAAGAGCTTGAAACAGAATTGTCAGATGCTGAAAGATGTAGTGTTTTAGTTAAACTTTCTAATGGGCTTATAAGTAAATCTACTAATGATGCCTTATTGTACGCAGAAGAAGCTTTAGAACTTTCCAAAAAAATAAATCATAAGGGGTATCAAGCCGATGCCTTAAATACAAAAGGTATTATCATGAAAAAAATGGGAAAGTATGATGATGCTATTAAGCTTTATAAACAATCCTATTCCATTTATAAAGATTTAAACGACCAAAAAAGCATGGCAATTGTGCTAAACAGATTAGGAGTTTCTAACAAAAATTTAGGGAATTTTGAAGTTGCTCTTGATTATTATGCTCAAGCCAAAGAAAAGTGTTTACTTACAAATGACACTAATACTTTACTTTCAATTTATAATAATGTTGGCATTGTTTACAAACATTTAGGAGAATATGAAAAAGCCTTGTCTAATTATTTTGAGTGCCTAAAATTAAATGAAAAATATGGTGATGCTGATGACATTGCAAATGTAAAAAATAATATTGCTGTAATATATAGAGCTTTAGGTCAGGCAGATAAGGCATTTGAGTTATATAATGAAGTTTTAAAGCTTTATGAAAACAACAATAATATCGAAGGTCAAGCTCGTTCATTAAGCTACATTGCCAACGCTTACTCTGACTTAAAAAAAGATTATGTTAAATCCAATGAATATAACTTTAAAGCTCTAGAGTTAGCAAAACAATATGGCAACGAGTCATTAATTGCCAATATTTTAACTAATACCGGATCCAACTATAGCGGTTTAAAAGATTATAAAACGGCTATTGAATACTTTGAAAAAGGATTGAGTGTTTATGATAAGAGTTCTAATGACTACGCCTCAGCTTATGTTTTATTTCAACTATCTATAGCTAACCGAGAGCTAAATAATCTTAGCAAAGCCAGAGAATATGCCGAAAAAGGGTACGAAATAGTAAAGGAAACATCTGATTATTCTATGATTAGAGACGCACATAAATGTCTTCATGTAGTTTATAGTGCTATGAATAAATATGATTTGGCTTACTTACACCTAAATGAGCTTCATAAAATGGAAATGAAGCAAAATAGTGAGGAAAAAAACAAACTTTTAGCAGAGCAACAAGCTATATACGAAAGTTATAAGAAACAACAAGAAATAGAAGTTTTGCAAAAAGAAAAAGCATTAAGCGAAGCTGAATTAAATAAAAAGAAAATTACTATTTATGCTTTTGTAGGAGGACTGGTTTTATTCTTAATTCTAATTATTGTAGTAATTAAGAATAATAGAGATAAATCTAAGACTTTAGAGGTTTTGGAAGAAAGCAACACAAAAATTATTCTTCAAAAGAATATTATTGAACAAAAAAACAAAGATATTACTGATAGTATTCTTTATGCGAAAAGAATACAGTCGGCCATGCTTAATCGCAATGAAAACTTTGCCAAAAAATTTAAAGAATTTTTTGTCTTATACATTCCTAAAGATATTGTATCGGGAGACTTTTACTGGTTAAATGAAAATGAAAATTCACTCTTTTTCTCCGTTGCGGATTGTACAGGTCATGGAGTTCCCGGTGCATTCATGAGTATCATTGGCTATAATAGCCTTAATGCCGCACTAGAAAAAAACATTTCTTCTCCTTCTAAAATATTAGAGTTTTTAGATGAAAGAGTTAAAAACGCTTTAACATCATCGCATAATGAAGAAGTTAAAGATGGAATGGACATAGCTATATGTAAACTTTCAAAAAACGCAAATGAGCTTGTATTTGGTGGTGCCATTAATTCGGCCATAACCGTATTTGAAGATGACATACAAGTTTTAAAAGGAAGCAAAAAATATATTGGAAATGGCTTGACTGACATTAATACAAATTTTGAAGAACAGAAAGTTTCTCTAAGAGAAGGCGAAATGATTTATTTAGCATCAGACGGCTTTGCTGACCAGTTTGGTGGAGAAAAAGGAAAAAAATTGAAAACGGCAAACTATAAGAAAATCCTGTTAGATATATACAAAAAGCCCCTTAACGAACAAAAAGAAATACTACTTACCGAGTTTGAAAAGTGGAAAAAGGGTTATGAGCAAATAGATGATATTTGCGTAATGGGAATAAGAGTATAGACTACTCTATCGTTCCGTTTCTTCTAGCTTCTTTGGTATAATTATTTTGCATGTTTAACCAAAAGAAAAGCCCAACAAATCCAATAGCTATAAAAAACCAGTTTGCTCCATTTCCTAAAGCGGGAAGTATTTGAAAAGTAGCTTCAAAAATATCAGCAATAGACTCACATAATTCATTAATTCTCATAACTATTTGTTTTAATAACCAGCCAAAAATAAATATAAAATTTAATTTCGCGAAAAATAAAAGCTTAAATCTCTTCTAAATAGTGTTCTATAAAACATTTAAATCAAATCAACCATTTACCCTTATATTAACTATTGGTTTAAGTTTACTGGTTCTTGCGTTTCTTTTTGTTTCTCCACAACCTGCTCAAGCTATCAGCGCAAGTAAAATTGGCTTATTTTTCACTACTGCACTTCCTTCAACTTTAGGGATTTTAATAAATATATTTATTGTAATACTATCTCTAATACTGGTCAAAAGAATATCTTCGGAGTTATCTTTTATAAAAGAAAGTACCCATTTACCACCTCTTTTATATTTTTCTTTATGTCTTTGGTTTATAACACCTTATTTTTCAACTGAGCTTTTTTCAGGGCTTTTTATATTACTGGGTTGGCAATACTTATTAAGAATATATAACCAACAAAATGTTTTAAACCTATCGTTTAATGCCGGCCTGCTTTTATCAATAGCTGTAGTTTTTTTTAAGTACAACATCGTTTTACTACTACTTCCTTTTTCATCATTACTAATTCTACGGACACCAAAATTTAAGGAATTTTTAATGGCCATTATTGGTATAATTATTCCGTTTATCTATTTAACAGCAGTATTGTTTATTACAGACTCATTCAAGCTTATTGACGACTTTTTTAGTTATCAAAAACAACTTAATTCTAACATCAAATCTTTAGGCTTTCTTCTTTTCTTATTAATAAGTGTTATTAATTCTTTACTGATATATAGATACCATTCCAAAGACACCATAAGAAAACAAAACATATCGCTTGTATTATATATTTCTATAGGACTAGCCATATTGTTTGCTACTATAACGAACGCTATGGACTACTTAGTTTCTTTAACTGTATTTCCTATATGCTTAATCTTATCAAGAATGATATTAGATACAAAGTCAATTTGGATAAAAGAAATTATTACAACCCTAGTAGTAGTGAGTTCTATATTTTTATTTTTAGTTGAAAATGGGTTAATAAACTTTTAGTCAAAGGCTGGTTTATGCCGCACAAATGAATACTTTTGTAAAAAATTATTAAAATGAAGTTTGGCGTTATCACTTTTCCCGGCTCTAACTGTAATCAGGATATGATTTATGTGTTGAGAGAGATTATGAACCAAGAAGTTGTTGAACTATGGCATAAAGATTCTGATTTAAAAGGGGTTGACTTTGTGGTATTGCCAGGAGGATTTTCTTACGGAGACTATTTACGTTCCGGAGCTATTGCCCGCTTTTCACCTATAATGGAAAGTGTAGTTAGCTTTGCAAAGAAAGGTGGTTATGTGATGGGAATTTGCAATGGATTTCAAATATTATGTGAGGCCGGATTAGTACCTGGAACGCTTTTACATAACAATAATCAAAAATTTATCTGTAAAAATGTGTTTTTAAAAACAGTCAATAATAACACACTAGTTACCAATAAAATTCCTACAGAAAAAATTCTAAAAATCCCTATTGCACATGGTGAAGGAAGATACTTTATTGGCAATGACGGATTAAAATCATTACATGACAATAACCAAATATTGTTTAACTACTGCTCCGAAAGTGGCACAGTTTCTGATGAATTCAATCCAAATGGCTCTTTAGAAAATATTGCAGGAGTATGTAATCTACAAAAAAATGTTTTTGGAATGATGCCTCACCCTGAAAGAGCTGCAGATACAGAACTAGGAAACACAGATGGCAAATTATTATTTGAATCGATACTCAACAATGTACTGGCCTAAGAAGCTTAAAAAAATTGTATTATTTCTTCTTTTAGGAACTTTTCTATTATCATTTAAGTCTACAAGTATTTCTAAGATTAGCCTATCTATGGAAATGAAAACGCTTAGAAATAAAAAATATGTAAAAGCTTTAACTGAAGTTTTTTATGATTACTCCAATGATAAAATAGTAATGCACTATACCTACCCGTTTGAGCAAATGATTTTTACTAATAAGTTTGGAGAAACTAAAATATATAATCCTAAAAACAATACCGTAGTTATAACGCAAGACAAATCAAACAGTACACAAGGAACATTTATATATCATTTTTTGGCAAAAAAAATTCAGGATTTAGGACTAAAAGACTTAGGCTTTAAGCTAAAAGACACAAAGTTTGAAAACCAGTATATGGTAACTCAATGGCTGCCACCACTTCAAATAGCTGACCAAATAGGTTCTATAAAACTAGTTCACAAAGATTATATTCCCGTTTTTTTAGAATACAAAGACAACAAACTAAAAACATTAAAAAAGACTTATTATACTGATTATAAAACATATTCAGACATCCACATCCCACAAAAAATAACTGACATCAATTATTTTGGAGAAAAAGACTCCAGTATAACCAGAATTACCATAAGCGATGTAAATATTGCTCCAAGTTCCACTTATTTTAATTACACTATTCCTTCAGATGCAAAAAATATTTCCGGTAAAAAGTAGTTTCCTGCTACTATTTCTCTTTTTTTCATCAATGGGTATTGCTCAGCTCAATAGTTCAGATATGGAGCTTGTCATCAACAATACGGCTATCGACTCTTCTTTTAATGAATATAAACCCAAATACATTTTTCATGATTCAAATTTTTTGGTAAAATTTAATCCTCTTTCATTAACTATGGGTGGGCTGCTATTTACTTACCAAAAAATTATCTCTCCTCAAATATCATCTAATTGTCCTTATGAACCATCGTGCTCTAAATATAGTTTTCAGTTAATAAAAAGGTATGGCCTATTGAAAGGAGTTTTTGTAAGCAGTGATAGATTAACAAGGTGCAATAGAGTTTCGGCAGGTGATTTTAATTGGAATGATTTAAATGTTGAAAGCGGAAAATTAACCGAGAGTACCGAAAGATATTCCATTAAACACTATCATCATTAAATACTTAGTATTCATATTTCTATTTCCTGCTACTCTATTGGCTCAAGAAAATGGAGTACACTTTTCAGATGAAATTCAATTTGTACAATATCTTCAATCACAAGACCTGAATACAGCCGCTTACACTGCTTTAAAAAAGATTAAGCTAGAATCGTTAAATGAGTTTCAAAAAGATAGTTTTAATTATTTTCTAGGTTGGCATTATTATAAATTAAAAAGTTTAGAAGAATCTAGCCTACATCTATCAAAAGTAAGTATGCAGTCTGCTTATTACCATAAAGCAAGTTTTTTTAATTCTTTCTGTTATGCTTTTTCTAATAACTATGAAAACGCTGAGAAAGTGTTAAACAATCAAAAAAATGAAAACGAAGAGTTAATTAACCTTAATCGGTTTGAGTTAGCAACAATATCCCTTTTAAAAAAGGATACTTCCAAATATGACTCGTTAATTCAATCTATCACGCAAGTGCATTATTGCTATGCAAATGAAATAGAAAAACTAAACTCGATTAAACATGATTTGGGAAATAGAAAAACAAAAAAGCCGGGCATAGCAGCGTTGATGTCAGCCATAATACCCGGAACAGGTAAAATGTATGCTGGAAAAGTTTATGAGGGAGTTGCTTCCTTAGGAATTACAGCCGTAATGGCCGGAGCTACCTTAGATCAATATTTGAGAGGAGGGCTTAGTAATCCTCAGTTTTATATTTTTGGTAGCATTTTTAGCGTATTTTATATCGGTAATATTTATGGCAGTTATTTTAGTGTAAGAATTATTCAAAAAGAATTTGAAGAAAAATTTAAAAATACCGTTTTGCTTCATATGCATATTCCTCTTAGGAACTACTTTAACTAATAGTCAGAGTTTATCAGAAAAAGTAGCTTCTTATGAAAATGATGCCGAAACTTCATTAAACAATAATGACATCTATAATGCTATTTATTATTTTAATAAAGCATATTATACCTCTAATGAAAAAAATAAAAAAGCAGCGTATTTACTTAAATCAAATGAATGCTATAAAGCGTTAGGGCTGTACGAAGAAGCTATATTGTCATTGAAACAAATTTTTCCTCTTGGCTTATCAGACACACTACAGTTCAACATTAAGCTTCAATTAGCTATCCTTAATTATTTAAATGGTGATTTTTCTGAAAGCCATTCAGAGATAAAGCAAATAGAGCAATTTACTAAAAATGAAAAGTTAAAAAATGAGATACTTCCTATTAAAGTTATTGTTTTAAATGAACTTGAAGAATATAATGAAGCAAAAGAAACTTTGTTACAATGGGTAACTGAAAATAACACTGTAAAACAAAAAATAGACTCTTTAACTGAAATAGTAAATGAATTATATTCTGATAAAAATATACCCCATTTTAAAAACCCTAAAACTGCTAAAACATTGTCCTATATTTTCCCTGGATTAGGACAGCTCTACGCTGGATATCCACTTGGTTTTTTTGCCTCAATGGTACTCACTGCTGCTACGTTAGGCTACGGAGTATATAATTTTGTTACACGGCATTACTTTACCACTTTTACTTTTAATAATGGCTTATTTCAGTCATTTTATATTGGAGGGGCAAGAAGAGCAGAGTTTCTTGCTAACAAGAAAAATAATGCTCTCAAAGTTTCTTTCAATAATTCGGTTAAAGAGTATTTAAAATAAAAAAGCCATGCTAGGCATGGCTCTCTCTTTTTTCAATGTTTATTATTTCCACATAAATAAGTGTGGGTTATCAGCATACATACCAATTTTTTCACCATCATTTAAAATATCTATTAAAAGTAGAACCCAGTCAACTGTAACTAAGCAGCCTAAACCACCACCAGTTAAACAGTAAACAACATAAGTACCGACAGATGAGCCTAAATAAATTCTATGTACACCTAGTACGCCAAATAACCAACATAATACAAATGCAACCACCTCACTATCTCCACTAATCATTTGACCTGTACCACCAATATTAGAAGGCATAATAACTTCCATGTATTCCATAGAACTAGATTGAGTTGCAACGATTTCTGTTGCTTCCTCAAATAATGCATCAACTGCATCAGATTCAAATGAGTAATTATCTGCAAAACTCATTGTTGACAAACCGATTACGGCAATAAATGATAAAATTATTTTTTTCATAGTTTAAATTTTAATTTTCACAATTATAATAAATAGATTATTAAGAACAATTTTATTTAACAATTATAATGTTCCCCTATTTGCCTGCTCTCTTTCTATAGACTCAAATAAAGCTTTGAAATTACCTGCTCCAAAACCTCTTGCTCCCATTCTTTGAATAATCTCAAAAAATAGTGTTGGTCTATCTTCAACGGGCTTTGTAAATATTTGTAATAAATATCCTTCCTCATCAGCATCAACTAAAATAGAAAGCTTTTGTAGCTCGTTTATATCCTCTTTCATTATTTTCATGTGATCTCCTAGTCTTCTTGGAATATCATCATAATATGCTTGTGGAGGTGGCGGTAAAAATTCAACTCCTCTAGCTCTTAGCTCGCTTACTGTATGAATAATATCATCTGTTGCAACAGCAATATGCTGAACTCCTGAACCTTCATAAAACTCTAAATACTCTTCAATCTGAGATTTTTTCTTTCCCTTTGCCGGTTCATTGATAGGAAATTTAACTCTTCCGTTACCATTACTCATGACTTTACTCATCAATGCAGAGTATTCTGTATGGATTTGTTTATCATCAAACGATAAAAAGTTCTCAAATCCCATAACATCTTCGTACCATTTTACCCAAGTATTCATCTCTCCCCAACCCACATTTCCCACCATGTGGTCAATATATTTTAATCCAACAGAGGATGGATTATAATCGGATTTCCACTCTTTAAATCCCGGTAAAAATGTACCATTATAATTTTTACGTTCAACAAACATGTGCACAGTCTCACCATAAGTATATATAGCTGAACGCACTACTTCTCCATGTTCATCTTTTTCAACAACAGGCTCCATAAAAGGCTTTGCGCCTCTTTTTGTAGTTTCTTCAAAAGCGCTTTTGGCATCCTCAACCCAAAGAGCAATTACCTTTACTCCATCTCCATGTTTAACAATATGCTCATTAATAGGCGATTTACTATTTAACGGAGTTGTTAAAACCAATCTAATTTTGTCTTGCTTTAAAACATAGCTCACAGAATCTTTCGAGCCTGTTTCAAGCCCTTTGTAAGCCAGTGATTGAAACCCAAAGGCAGTTTTATAAAAATGGGCAGCTTGCTTTGCATTACCCACATAAAATTCAACATAATCGGTTCCTAAAAGAGGAAGAAAGTCTTGAGCTCCTTCAAAAATCTTTTCTAAACCATAATCTACAGATTTTACTTCTTTACTCATTTCTTTAATTTTTAAACTGTTATTCTAACCAAGATTTATAATATTTTTCATCAGCAATTTTCATTGCTTCTTCAGTAACCATTAAAGGTTTAAATGTATCTACCATAACCGCAAGCTCCTGAGTGTCTTTTTTTCCTATACTTCTTTCTGCTGCACCCGGATGAGGACCATGAGGTATTCCTGCCGGATGTAGTGAAATATGACCCGCTTCGATATCATTTCTACTCATAAAATCACCATCTACATAATACAATACTTCATCTGAGTCAATATTACTATGATTGTATGGTGCAGGTATTGCATCAGGATGATAGTCGTATAGCCTAGGCACAAATGAGCATACAACAAACGCATCTGTTTCAAAAGTTTGATGCACCGGAGGTGGCTGGTGTATTCTACCTGTAATAGGCTCAAAGTCATGAATTGAAAAGGCGTAAGGATAATTAAACCCATCATAACCAACTACATCAAAAGGATGGGTTGCATAAATCATATCAAAAATCTCGTCCTTCTTTTTTACTTTTATAAGAAATTCTCCTTTTTCGTCATTCGTTTCAAGCTCATAAGGCCTTCTTATATCCCTTTCACAAAAAGGCGAATGCTCTAAGAGTTGCCCGAACCAATTCCTATACTTTTTTGGGGTATATATTGGGCGTCTTGATTCCACAATAAACAATCTGTTATCTTCATCATTAAAGTCAATTTTGTATATAACTCCTCTAGGAATTAGCAAATAATCACCATATTTAAAGTCAAGGTTTCCCAATACTGTCCTAAGTTTACCGGAGCCTTTATGTATAAAAATTAACTCGTCAGAATCGGTGTTTTTATAAAAGTAATCTTTGGTCGATTGTTTAGGTGCAGCCAGTGTAATATGACAATCAGAATTAGTTAAAACAATTTTCCTGCTTTCTAAGTAATCATTTTCAGGAGTTACTTGAAACCCTCTTAAACGATACGATTGGATGTTATTAGCTTTTGCAATTTTTGGGGCTACATTATACTGTTTTCTGATTTCTTTAACTTGAGTTGGTCTATGTTCATGATACATATTAGTTGACATACCGTCAAAACCAATAGTACCAAACAACTGCTCATAATACAAATCACCATTATTTTTCTTAAAAACAGTATGTCTTTTAGGGGGTATTTTCCCTAGTGTATGATATAAAGGCATTCTTTAATTGATTTTAATTTTTGTAAAGTTAGTTAACTAAGTGAATATAAATAATGACTTAAATCACTCCGGCTTTCTTTTTAGAACTAACTTAATACAATTAATTGGAAACATAAAGCAAATTTAATAAAGAAAGTTAAATTTTACATAAATGTATTTTTGTACTTTAGCAAACTTGTAAAACTGAAATGGAAGGAAAAATATTGATAATAGGTGCTGTTGGTCAAGTTGGTACTGAACTTACGGAAGAATTAAGAAAAAAGTATGGGCATGAAAATGTAATTGCTTCTGACATACGTATTCCGGAGAATCAGGAAGCTTTTTTCCAGCCTTTTGAAACTATTGACGTACTTGATAAAGAGAGGCTTTTAAGCATTGTTAAAAAACATAATATTAAAGTAATCTATCACTTAGCCGCTTTATTATCTGCAAATGCCGAAAAAAATCCGGAATTTGCATGGAAACTTAATATAGACGGGCTGTTCAATGTATTAAATCTAGCAAAAGAAAAAATTATCAACCAAATCTTTTGGCCCTCCACAATTGCTGTTTTTGGTCCGGGAACTCCTAAAATAAACACCCCTCAAAATACCTTTACAGACCCTAATACTGTATATGGTATAAGTAAACTGGCCGGAGAACGGTGGTGTGAATATTATTATGAAAAGTATAATGTAGATGTTAGAAGTATAAGATATCCCGGGTTAATTGGATATAAGTCTTTGCCAGGTGGAGGAACCACAGATTACGCAGTAGATATTTTCCATAAAGCAAAAAAAGAAGGAAGTTATGAGTGCTTTTTATCAGAAGAAGCTAGTTTACCTATGATGTATATGGAAGATGCCATAAAGGCAACCATTGAGATAATGGAAGCCCCTTCCGAGAAAATAAAAGTCCGGTCAAGTTATAATATTTCAGGGATGAGCTTTTCACCAAAAGAACTGGCAAATGAAATTAAACAACATCTACCTGATTTTAAAATAACTTATGCCCCTGACTATAGAGAAAATATTGCCAAAACATGGCCGTCCTCTATTGACGATAGTAAAGCAAGAGAAGATTGGGAATGGCAAAATAACTACGGAATTAAGGAATTAGTAGATATTATGCTTAAAAATGTTTAATTTTTTGAAACCTTATAGAAACAAGCTTCGTTTAAGTTTAATAGTTAAAAACTACTAATTCATCCAAAAAAGATTAATATTTGTCTAATTTTTGAGAATGGTAGCAAATGTTTTTGTAGCTTTATACAATATTTGATTGAGATGCATTTATTAAACAGAATATCAATTATAATGTCATTACTACTCCTAGCGACATGGAGTTACGCAGGAAATGACAAAACTTACCAAAGTGATACCCTAAACAGAACAGATGAAAATAACCTAAAACAAGGTTGGTGGATATACTATTATAAAACCAATTCAGCTCAAAAAGAGTCTGAAGGGAAATACGAGAATAGTAGAAAACAAGGTATTTGGAAAAGATATTATGAATCTGGAACTACAAAAGATGAAATAAATTACAAAAACAACAGACCTTTTGGCTACTACAAAACTTACTTTGATAATGGCAATGTTCAGGAAGAAGGTAATTGGGTAAACAATAGAAATACCGGATCTTTCAAAAGATATTACGAAAACGGACAGGTTTCTCAGGAGTTCAAGTTTGATGAAACCGGAAAAAGAAGCGGTCCTCAAAAGTATTATTATGAAAACGGACAGGAAATGATTGTTGGTGAATGGGACGGAGGAAAAGAGGCAGGGCTAGTAACAGAATATTATGAAAACGGTGACTTAAAAGCTGAAAAATATTTTAACGGAGGTGCTTTAGATACTGAAAAAACCAAAGTTTATGAATCAAAAACAGCTAAAGATCCTTTAAAAGAAGAAATTGCAGAAGCTCCTGAAAAAGTAGTTAAAGTTGATCCAAAAACAGTTACTACAGGTTCTAAAACTGATGTATTTACAGGCTCGGGATGTACTAAGCTGTATAATAAAAATAAACAACTTGAAAAAGATGGATGTTTCAAAAATTATAGACTAATGGACGGTAAGTGGTACAGATACAATGAAGATGGAATTTTAACAAAAATTGAAATTTACAAAGGCGGAAGGTATATCGGAGATGGAGTTATCGAAGAATAAATTTTCTAAAACATTATATAAAATCCCGTTACTAGTTGTAGCGGGATTTTTTGTTTTATCATCATTTTCAATACCTGCTGGCTATAAAAATCTAAATAAGCTAAACTGGATGCTAGGAAAATGGAAAACCGAATCTAAAGAAAGCTTACAGTTTGAAGAATGGCATAAAGTCTCTCCTGTTAAATATGAAGGGATTTCTTATAAAATAAATAATTCTGACACTATAGTTAGTGAAAAACTGCTATTAATTATTGAAGGAGAAAATATCTTTTACATCCCTACCGTATTTGACCAAAATAATGCTCAGCCCATTAAATTTAAAATGTCAACATTAGAAAGAAATTATGTGTCATTTGAAAATAAAGAACATGACTTCCCTAAAAAGATTGAATATTTACTGGAATCAAGAAAAAAAATAAAAGCTAGTGTGAGTAATGAAAGTTTTTCAATAGACTTTCATTTATCAAAGCAAAAAAATTAATACTTTTCTTACCTTAGCCTTTCTTTCAAACATCATTAAAAATCAATGAAACGAATCCTCTTTTTTTGTGCAGTTGGCTACATAACTCTTGTAAGTTGTGAAGGAGAAAAACAACCTATCACCAACGGTAATGATACAACAACTGTAAAACAACCGATTACTGATATAAAACCAATCACTAGACCAACATTTAATAGTGATTCGGCATACTTTTTTACTGAAAAACAAGTGAATTTTGGACCAAGAATTCCAAACTCTGATGCTCATAAAAAATGTGCAGACTGGTTGAAGAATAAACTATCAGAATACGGTTTAAAAACAAGTATTCAAGAAGGGCAAGTTACTGCTTTTAATAAGGCCAAGCTGGATATTAAAAATATTA